>JAICPI010000054.1 GCA_025929895.1 Thermoleophilia bacterium | reverse complement strand
GCGGATCGCGTCGAGCAGCGTCGTCTTGCCGTGGTCGACGTGGCCCATGATCGTCACGACCGGCGGCCTGTCGACGAGGTCCTCGGGGGCGTCCTCGAAGACCTCGAGGACGTCCTCCTCGTCGGCGGCGTGCTTGATCGTGATCTCGCGGCCCACCTCGGTCGCGATCAGCTCGACCTCCTCGTCGGAGAGCGACTGCGTGACCGTCTTCATCGCGCCGAGCTTCATCAGCATCTTGATGATCTCGGGCACCTTCTCGCCGAGCGCCTGCGAGAGGTTCTGGACGGTGATCCCGGACTCGACCGTGACCGGCCCGGTCTGCGGGACGATCTCGCGGGGCTGCTTGGGCTGGCGCGGGGTGTCGTCGCGCCGCTGGCGCGAGTCCTGGCGCGGGCGGCCGGCGCCGGTGTCGATCACGACACGGCGCTTCCGGCCGGCGCTGGGGTTCCCCTGGCGGGGCCTCACCGGCCTGTTGGGCTTGTTCGGTCCGTTTCCGTTAGCCATTCGCGGGGTCAGTGTAGAGCCGGGAGAGCGCAGGATCGACCCGCACCGTGCGCCTCAGCGTGCGATTGAAGGCTCTGCTCGACCGGGCCCGCTCGAAACAGGCGAGCCGGCGGCACGTGTAGACGGAGCGTCCCGCCCCGGCGCCGGGCACCAGCTCCCCCGCCTCGGCGCGGAAGCGCAGCAGCTCCGGTTGCGGCGCCTTGCGCCCGCAGCCGGCGCACGTCCGGGTCGGTCCCACGCTCACGCGGCAGGTTGCGTCTCCTCCTCGGCCTCGGCGACCGGCTCCACCGGCGGGGCCGCCTCGGGCTCCGGGTCCGGCTCGGTCACGTCGGGCTCCGGATGGGGCTCCGTGACGGGCTCCTCAGGCGGGCTGGCCTCCGCCGCCGGCTCGTCGCCGTCGAACGAGCCCTCCTCGCCCTCGGCCTGCGGCGGGGTCGGCTGCACCGAGCCCTCCGCGAACTCGCCCGTCTCGGCCTCGACCTGCGCGAGCGCCTGGTGGGCGGGCACGCCGCAGAAGCGCGTGCTCGGCAGCGCGGCGTTCGGGCAGCGCTTGCCGTTCACGAGGATCGCCGCGCAGCGGCCGGAGAACTCGTCCATCCCGTCGCCGGCGCCGCCGAAGGCGGCCTCGGCCTCGGCCTCGGCGAACTCGCGCTCGGACTGGATGTCGACCTTCCACCCCGTCAGGCGTGCGGCGAGCCGCGCGTTCATGCCCTCCTTGCCGATCGCGAGCGCGAGCTGGTCGTCGGGCACGACGACGGTCGCCTCCTTCGCGTCGTCGTCCAGGTAGACCTCGCGCACGCGCGCGGGCGAGAGCGCCTTCGCGACGAAGCGAGCGGGCTCCGGATTCCACGGGATGATGTCGATCTTCTCGCCGCGGAGCTCGGACACGACCATGCGCACCCGCGACCCGCGGGGGCCGACGCACGCGCCGACGGGATCGACGCCCTGCGCGTGCGACTCGACCGCGATCTTCGAGCGGTAGCCGGGCTCGCGCGCGACGCCGCGGATCTCGACCAGGCCGTCGGCGATCTCGGGCACCTCGAGCTCGAAGAGGGTCTTGATCAGCTCCGGGTCGCGGCGCGACAGGATCACCTGCGGCCCCTTCGTCCCCGAGCGCACCTCGGTGATGACGGCCTTGATCCGCGACCCCTGCTCGTAGCGCTCGCCGTCGACCTGCTCGGAGCGCGGCAGCAGCGACTCGACCTTGCCGAGGTCGACGAGCACGTTGTTGCGATCGCCGGCCTGCTGGACGATCCCCGTCACGACCTCGCCGACGCGATCGATGTACTCGTCGTACATCATCGCGCGCTCGGCCTCGCGGATGCGCTGGAGGATCACCTGCTTCGCCGTCTGCGCGGCGATGCGGCCGAAGTCCTCGGGCGTGACGTCCTCGCGCTGGATCAGCTCCTCGGGCACCTGCTCCCAGTCGATGTCGAGGTCGTCGTCGGAGACGAGCGTGTGCTGGCGCTCGCCGCTCTCCTCCTCGATCCGCTCGAGCTCGTCGATCGCGTGCTCGCGCGCCTCGTCGATCAGGCGCTCCTCGAGGTCCGGGGGAAGCTCGATCGAGAAGACGCGAAACTCGCCCTCGTCGTCGAGCTCGACGACCGCGTGGCGCGCCGAGCCGGGCGTCTTCTTGTAGGCGGCCAAGAGGGCGTCCTCGAGGGCGTTCACGAGCGTGCCCTCGTCGATTCCCTTCTCCTTCTCGATCGTCTGAACCGCCTCGATGATCTCTCTGCTCATCCCTTACCTCTCGTCGATCAGGTTCCCGCGGAGGATCTCCCCATAGGGAACCTCCACGGACTCGTTGTCCGTCTGAACGGTGACGCCGGCGTCGTCGGCGCCGACCACCTCGCCCCGGAGGCGCTTGCGCGACTCCGTGCGCAGTGCGACGCGCCGGCCGACGACGCTGCGGAAGTGTGCGGGCTTGCGCAGCGGGCGCTCGAGGCCGGGCGACGAGACGTCGACCGTGTAGTCGCGCAGGTAGTCGCGCAGCTCGTTCGTCACGCGCTCGCAGAGGGCGTGGTCGACGCCTCCGCCGATCCGGTCGATGAAGACGGTGAAGCGCTCCGGCCCGGACAGCTCGACCGCGAGCACCTCCACCTCGGGCAGCGCGGATTCCACGCGGGAGCCGATCTCGCGCTGGAGCGTTCGCTCTTTGTCGTGCACAGTGGCCATTTCGCCTGGAATTTCAGCCCTTTCACAAGAAATGGGCGCGGCGCGCCCATTTCGGAACTGCTCGAAATGCGGTCTCAGAAGGATAGCAGCGCCACCCCGGCGACGACCACCGCCGCACCCACGAGCCGCGCGGGCCCGACCCGCTCGCCGAGAAACGCCGCCGCGAGGGCCACCGCGATGACGACGCTCGTCTCGCGCACGGCGGCCACCGGAGCGGCCTCGGCGCGATCGAGCGCGAGCAGCACGAGGGCGTAGGCGGCGACGCTGGCGAGCGCGGCGGCAACGGTCGCAGGCCCGAGCTCCCGCCGCAACCCCGCGGCTCCGCGGCTCCGCCACATCCAGCCGAGGTAGAGCACCGACGGGGGGCCGAGGACGAGCAGCAGGTAGCCGAAGGGATCGGCGTGCTCGATCCCCGTGTCGTCCAGGCTCGTGTAGCCGGCGATGCACGCGGCGATCGCGAGCCCGAGCAGCACGCCGCGCCGGTCGGGCCGCCGGAGGCCGCGGACGAGCAGCACGCCGGCCGCGACGAGGACGACGCCGAGGCCCTCGGCGAACGTGACCGCCGCGGCGGCGGCGAGGACGATCACGGGCGCGACGCCGCGCGCGATCGGGTAGACGAGGCTCAGCTCCGTGGTCTGGTACGCGTACGCGAGCAGCGTGACGTACGCAAGCTCGAACCCGGCCGAACCGAGCGCGTACGGCCACACGTCCGCGTCGACGTCCCACGTGACGAGCGCGACGGGCGCGTAGACGAGCACCGAGACGCCGAGCACGACCGCGGTCGCAGCCTGCACGTCGCGCGCGCGCGCGAGCAGGAGGTTCCAGCCCGCGTGGAGCACGGCGGCGCCGAGCGCGAGCGCGAGCGCGGCCGTCGTCACGTGTCGAGGACGATCGTCACCGGCCCTT
This sequence comes from Thermoleophilia bacterium, assembly GCA_025929895.1. Taxonomy (GTDB): domain Bacteria; phylum Actinomycetota; class Thermoleophilia; order Gaiellales; family Gaiellaceae; genus JACCTU01. Next base: position 13,348 of record JAICPI010000054.1, on the reverse strand, counting down.
CGTTCACGAGCTCGACCTCCATGCGCGCACCGAACTCGCCGCGCGCGACGGTCACGCCGACCTCCTCGAGCGCGGTGCACAGCCGCTCGTACAGCGGCGCCGCCCGCTCCGGGCGCGCGGCGTCCGCGAAGGACGGCCGGTTGCCCTTCGCCGTGTCGGCGATCAGTGTGAACTGGCTCACGACGAGCGCCGCGCCGCCCACGTCGAGCAGCGACCGGTCGAACCTCCCGGCCTCGTTCTCGAAGATCCGGAGCTTCGCGAGCTTCGCGGCGAGGCAGTCCGCGGTCGCTTCGTCGTCGCCCTCGGCCACGCCGAGCAGGACGCAGAGCCCCGGCCCGATCTCGCCGCCCGGCGTCACCCGCGCGCGGGACACGCGCTGGACGACCGCGCGCACCCGGGCGTCCTATTGGTCGAGGTCGCGGATGCGCGACTCGTAGTGCGGGGTGCCGGGGCTGAGCGAGCTCGCCAGCTTGTAGTGCCCGTTCGCCTCCTGGTGACGGCCCTGCTTCTCGAGCACGCGCCCGAGGGCGTAGTGGCCGTAGTCGTCGGTCGGCGAGAGCTCGAGCAGCGCCCGGAACTCGCGCTCGGCCTCGTCCCAGCGCGCCATCCGGAAGTACGCGATCCCGAGCGCCTCGCGGATCGAGGCCTTGTCGGGCTCGCGCTTCTTCGCCTTCTCGAGCGGGACGGTCGCCTGCGCCGGCATGCCGCTGCGGAGGTGCTTTCGCCCCTGCTGGAAGAGGTCGTAGGTCTCGCTCATGTCGCCGCCTTCAGGTACGGGAAGTTCTCCTCCACCAAGTCAAGCGGATCCGTCAAATCACGGGTCTTCCCGATCTCGACGGCTCTCACCTCGGTGCCTGCGTCGATCGCCGCCTGGTACGAGTTCCCCAGCTCGTACGGCGGCCGGTCGACGCGAAGGTGGGCGGCGATCTCGGCGGTCAGCAGCCACAGCGGCGCCCCGCCGAGCGGGTTCGCGGGGTCGTCGTCGACGAGCCGGGAGACCCGTCCGTCCACCGCGGCGACGGGGACGCGGTGCGGCGGCGACGGCGGCGGGTCACGGCGAACGGCCACCGCAGCCCGGCCGCCCGCACCGGCGAGGAACCGCGCCACGTCCCCGGCCGAGAACACGGTGTCGGCCCCGACCACGACGCAGGGCAGAGCGGCGCCGGCCTCGAGCGCCCTCGCGACCGCGTCGGCCGAGCCCGCGGGCTCCGGCTGGGCCGCGAACCGCACCTCGACCCCCCAACCGCGCCCGTCCCCGACCAGGCGCTCGACCTGGCCCGCGAGGTGGCCGGTGACGATCGTGACGCGGGTCACGCCGGCGGAGACGAGCTCGCGGAGCAGGGTTCCGAGGACGGGCCTGCCGTCGATCGGGAGGACGGGCTTCGCCCAGCGCTCGGTCAGCGGCCGCAGGCGGCGGCCCTCCCCTGCGGCCATCACGATCGTCTCCGTGACCACGAGCTAGCTCAGGCCGAGCGAGCGGAGCGAGACGAGCCCGCGGGTGCGGTCCCAGACCGACATCCGGCCCCGGAGCCGCTTGAGCACGCGCCGGAGCTCACGGCGGCTGCGACGCGCGGCCGCGCCCGACGCGTCGGCCGGCCCGTAGCGGGCGACCTGCGCGGCGCTCACGAACTGCGAGGGGTCGATCCCCGCCTGTGTGCGGAGCAGCTCGCCGAGCTCCGCGAAGGTCGCGCTCCCGTCCACGTCGACGCGCTGGTCGGCGAGGAACTCGGTCAGCTCCCGGCGGCACGCGCCCGCGACCCGCCGGGGATCGCGCGTCAGGTAGCGCGCCCGCCGCAGCACGAGCTTGAGCAGCGCGATGCCGGCCGCGACCGCCAACGCCACGAGAAGGAGCAGGCGGAGCAGGCTCTCCTCGTCCTCCCCGCCGACCGCGACACCGACGTCGCCCGGGATGTCGCGCCCGGGTGCCTCGCGCGTCGCGCCGATGCCCTGCGGGAGCGCGCCGCCGAAGCGGAACCCCGGCGAGGCGGCGCCGGCGCCCGCCGCGATCGCCGCGGCCACTGCGTCGACGTCGAAGTTCTGCGACGCCGCGCTGTAGGCGCCGTCGAGGTCGCCGCGTCCCGGCGTCGGGTCGAAGGGCAACCAGCCGAAGCCGCGGAACCAGACCTCGACCCACGTGTGCGCGTCGTGGTCGGTCACCGTCCAGCGCCCGGTCTCCTGATCGTACGAGCCGCTGGTGAAGCCGGCCCCGACGCGCGCGGGCACGCCGAGGTAGCGCAGCATGAGCGCCATCGCGCTCGCGAAGTGCTGGCAGTACCCCTCGTGCGTCTCGGTCACGAACTCGACGAGCGGCGGCAGGACCTGCCGCGAGAACGGATCCTGGCTGTACGTGTAGCGGTCGCCGTCGTGGAAGTACGTCTCGAGCGCGACGACGGCGGCATAGGGGCTCGGCGCATTGCCCGCGACGCGGAGCGCCTCCGTGTAGAGCGGGCGGTAGCGCTCGAGCGACGGATTGACGTCGAAGATCCGCTCCATCTGCTCGCGACGGCGAGAGCTGCCGAACCGCGGGGTCGGCGGCGTCTCCTGACGTGACTGCACGACCAGGTAGCGGTCGAGCTCGCGCGGGTAGATCGCGGCCGAGCGCGCGAGCAGCTGCGGGCTCGGCCTGGCGGCGTAGCTCCAGGACGTGTACGTCGCGCCGCGGGGGACGAAGTCGTCCACCGTCGCCGTGCCCGTGCGCTGGTAGCGCACGCCGTCGACGTCGTCGGCCTCGTAGCGCACCGGGACGCTCGCCGCGAAGAGGTGCGGGTCCTCGAGCGCCTCGACCGTGACCTCGGCGCGGAGCTGCCGCTCCTCCAGGCGTGCTTCGGCCGGGAGCAGCGGGTCGAGGAGGGGCTCGTCGTCGTACGGGAGCGTCGACTCGAGCCAGACGTCGCCGCTGAAGACGTCCAGGGTCGTGGCCCGCCAGTAGCGGGAGATCGGGGGCGCCTCGACCGTGAGCACGGTGGTCTTCTGCTCGGGCCACGTGAGGGTCGCGTAGCTCGTGTTCCAGACGTAGCGGACGTTCGTCGCGGGCTGTGGCCGGGACGGCTCCCACGTCTCCCACCCGACGAAGGCTCCCTTCGCCACCGCGGGCACGCCGGCGATCGCGACCGCGGCGACGACGACGACGGCGCCGCCGAGCGCGACCTGCCTGAAGCGCGCGGCCCCCGAGAGCCCGCCGATCAGCGCGAGCGCGGCGGCGAGGATCACGGCGCCGCGGGCCGCCGTGTTCGAGCTGGTCAGCAGCGTCGCGGGCCAGGCGGAGCCCGCTACGAGGACGCCCGCGGCGAGCACGGCGCGCCGCTCGGCGAGCGCGAGCGCGACGGCGAGCGTGAACCCGAGCACCGCGAGGACGACGAGCCCGTGCATGAGGGGCTGCTGCGCGGCGTCGAACGGGAGCGCGACGTCGTAGTAGAGGTAGAAGCCGTCGGAGAAGCGCTCCGCGGCCACGCGCGGATGATCCGTCTCGAGCGCGTGCCGGACGGCGAGCGGTGCGGCGACGACGGCGGCAGCGAGCCGCAGCCACGTCGTCGGCAACAACCCCGGCAGGACGCCGTAGACCCCGGCCCAGAAGGCGAGCGCGACCGTGGCCGTGCCGTGCTCCAGCCGCAGCCAGCTCCAGGCGAGGACGAGCGCGGCCAGGAGGCCGAGCGCGAGCGTCCTACGCATGGGCCGCCGCCGTCGCGGCGCCGCCGGACAACGCAGCCATGAGGTCGTCGCCGGCGCGCACGACCGCGACCGGCACGCCCGAGGCCTGGAGCCGCAGGAGCGCCGGCTCGCGGGAGGGCCTGCCGCCTGCGAACGTCGGCGCGTCGACGTAGACGACCGAGACGTGCCGCTGGGCGAGCGCGCGGTGCACGATCCGCTCGACGAGGCTCGAGGTCAGGCGCGCGGTGACGACGGTCAGCTCGTGCGAGCGTCCGGCGGGGCTGGCCTCGTCGCTCAGCAGCGCGGCGAGCGGCAGCCGGCCGGTCGGCTCGACCGCCGCGAGCATCTCGAGCGCCTGTCGCCAGTCGCCGGAGAAGGTCTGTACGCGGACGATCTCCTGCCGGAGCGAGTTGACGACCAGCACGGCGCGGCGGTCGCGGCGCGCCTGCGCGCGCAGGAGCGAGCCGGCCGCGCGCACCTGCGCGTCGAAACTGCCCCCGGCGACCGCCGCAGCGTCCGCGTCGAGCAGGATCGCGACCTCGTCGCGCGGCTCGTCCTGGAGCTCCTTCACCATCAGCTGCCCCCGGCGCGCGGTCGACTTCCAGTGGACCTTGCGGAGCGACTCCCCCTCCTCGTACGCCCGCACGCTGTGCACGTCGAAGCCCGACGGGCGGCGCAGAAGCAGCCGCCGGCCGTCGTGGGCCTGCGCCCCGCTCTCGGAGAAGAGCACGTCGAGCTCGACGAGCCGCGGGAGCACGAGCAGCGCGCCCGTGGGCGTCAGCGGCACGCGCGCCTGCTCGAGCCCGAACGGGTCCTCCACGAGCGCGAAGGCGTCGTCGACCCCGTACCGGCCGCGCCGCACCGACTCGAGCACGTAGCGCCCGCGGAGGCGCCCGCCGGTGGACTCGAGCGGGATCGAGCGCTCGCCGAGCTTCGCGATCCGCTCGACGACGGTCGCAGAGGTGAGGCCCTGGAAGCCGCTCGGGACGAGCTCGACGTCGACGACGACGTCGTCCCCCTCGATCTGCTCGCCGGCGCCGGACCGGCGCCGGTAGGCCATCGGCCGCGCCGCGGCGTGCACGCTGACCGCGGCGACGAGAACGATCAGGAGAAAGCCGATCGCGACCGGGTAGAGCGCGTTCGACCCGAACGCCCACGCGGCGACGTAGAGCGCGCCGCCGAGCAGGAGCAGCAGGCGCCCCCGCGGCGTCAGCACTAGACCGGGACCGGGGTCTTGTCGAGCGCGTCGCGAACGAGCTCGTCGCTCGTCGTCCCCGCCGCGCGCGCCTCGGGCGAGACGATCAGGCGATGCGCGAGCACGGGCTCGGCGACGGCCTTGATGTCGTCCGGCGAGAGGAAGTCCCGGCCGTGGGCGAGCGCCCGGGCCTTCGCGACCCGGACAAGCGCGATTCCCGCCCGCGGGCTGCCCCCCAGGTAGAGGCGAGAGTCCGAGCGGGTGTGCCGGAGCAGCGCGACGACGTAGCGGTTGACGCTCTCCTCGACGTAGATCGCCTGCGCCTCCTCGACGAGCGCGAGGACGGCCGCCCCGTTCGTCACCGGCTCGAGCAGCTCGAGCGGCGTGCCCGACGTCTGCTCGGAGAGCATGCGGGCCTCGTCCGCGAGCGTCGGATAGCCGATCGCGACGCGCATCGCGAAGCGGTCGAGCTGTGCCTCGGGCAGCGGGTAGGTCCCCTCGTACTCGATCGGGTTCTGGGTCGCGATCACCATGAACGGGAGCTCGAGCTCGTACGAGACGCCGTCGACCGTGACCTGGCGCTCCTGCATGCACTCGAGCAGCGCCGACTGCGTCTTCGGCGAGGCGCGGTTGATCTCGTCCACGAGGAGCAGGTTCGCGAAGACCGGACCGGGCCTGAACTCGAACTCGTTCGTCGCCTGGCTGAAGACGTTGACGCCCGTGACGTCCGACGGGAGGAGATCGGGCGTGAACTGGAGCCGAGAGAACGCGACGTCGAGCGAGCGCGAGAGAGCCTTCGCGAGCGTCGTCTTCCCCACGCCCGGGAGGTCCTCGATGATCAGGTGGCCCTCGGCGACGAGGCAGAGCACGACGAGCCGCAGCATCTCCTCCGGCGCGTGCACGACGCGCTGGAGGTTCTCGACGACGGCGGCGATCGTCCGCTGCGCGTCCTCGACGGCGACGGGCTGTCTACCGACCGCGTCCATCCCGCTCCTCGAGCAGCCGCGCGACCTCGTCGACGATCGCGGCCGCGATCGCGCGCTTCGGCGCCTTGTCGATCCGGCGCTCGGACTCCCTGCCGATCAGCACGACCTCGTTCTCCTCCGCCTCGAACCCGATGTCACTCCTCGATACGTCGTTGAAGACGATCAGGTTCGCGTTCTTGTCTGTGAGCTTGCGCCGTGCGCGCTCAATCGCGGCCTCGCCCGCCTCCGCCGCGAAGCCCACGAGCAGCGCGTCGGCGTCGCGCTCGCCGAGCGTCCGGAGCACGTCGCCGGTCGGCTCGAGCTCGATCGTCCAGGCCGCACCGTCCTTTGCGCGCTTGCCCGCGAGCGCCTCGGCCGGCCGGTAGTCGGCGACCGCGGCGGCCATCACGATCACGTCCGCGTCGTCTGCGCGTGCGAGCACAGCCTCCTCGAGCGCAGCGGCGGTTGGCGCCTGGACGACGTCGACCCCGAGCGGGGCCGGCACCGAGAGGTTCGACGCGACGAGCGTCACGTCGGCGCCGCGGCGGAGCGCCTCCTCGGCAAGCGCGACGCCCATGCGTCCGGACGAACGGTTGCCGACGAAGCGCACGTCGTCGAGCGGCTCGCGCGTCCCGCCGGCGCTGATCAGGAACCGGCGGCCGGCGAGCTGCTCGCGGTGCGCGAGGAGGCCCTCGCACGCCGCCTGGATCTCCTCGGGCTCGGACATGCGACCGACCCCCCACTCGCCCTCGGCCAGCTCGCCCTCGTCGGGGCCGACGAGCTCGACGCCGCGGGCGCGAAGCGTCGCCACGTTCGCCTGCGTCGCCTGGCTCGCCCACATGCGGGGGTTCATCGCCGGCGCCACGACCAGCGGCCCGCGATGCGCCAGCGCCGCCTCGGTGACGAGGTTGTCCGCGATCCCGTGCGCCAGCTTGGCCAGCGTGTTCGCGGTCAGCGGCGCGATCACGAAGAGGTCGGCCCGCGTCAGGTGGGCGTAGAGATCCTCGGTCGGCTCACGCCGCGACAGCGCGAAGAACGTCTGCCGACGGACGAACCGATCGGCCCCCTCCGTCACGAGCGGCACCACGTCGTGCCCACCCTTGACGAGCAACCGCACGAGCTCACAAGCCTTGTAAGCGGCAATGCCGCCCGTCACGCCAACAAGGATCCGCGCCACGAGCACATTGTGCCGACAGACAAGGGCCAGAAACCAGGCGGTGGCGGCCGGAGGCGGGCTTTGCCCGCCGGGAGGCCTATCTACCGAGCAGGGTCAGCTGAGAAGAAGAAGTTCCTACCCGAAGTAGCGAAGCTACTTCGGGTACGAGTAGCGGATCATGCCCTGGGAAACCTCTTCCATGGCCATGGTCAGGTAGTTCTTCGACCGCGACTCGACGAGCGGCGGCGGGAAGTCCTCGAAGGTGCCTTCGCCGAGCTGCTGGTAGTAGTTGTTGATCTGGCGAGCCCGCTTGGCGGCGACGATGACGAGCGCGTAGCGCGAGTCGACGTTGTCCAGGAGCTCATCGATGCGAGGATGGATCACGTCTCCACGGTAGCAGCGCCGTCGAGCGCCCGCCGGACGAGGCCCGCGAGCTCCTCCGCCGCCCGCTCGACCTCGTCGTTCACGATCACGACGTCGCACTGCTCCGCCTGCTCCAGCTGGCGGCGCGAGAGCTCGAGGCGCTCCTCGATCTCGCCCGCGCTCTCGGTGGCCCGCTCGCGCAGCCTGCGCTCGAGCTCGTCGAGGTCGGGAGCGGTGATGAAGGCGAGGAGGGCGTCGGGAACGCGGCCCTTCACCGCGAGCGCGCCGTTCGGCTCCAGCTCGAGCAGGGGCGCCCGGCCCGCGTCCTGGATCCGCTCCAGCTCCGACCAGAGCGTCCCCGAGCGCTGGCCCCACGGGAACGCGTAGTACTCGAGGAAGTCGTTCTCGGCGAGGCGACGGTCGAACTCCTCGTCCGAGATGAACCAGTAGTGGACGCCGTCGAGCTCCCCCGGGCGCCGCTCGCGCGTCGTCGCGGAGACGGCAAGCGCCACCTCCGGCACGCGGGCGAGCAGCTGCTGCACGAGCGTCCCCTTGCCGGCACCCGACGTGCCCGTGATCACGAAGACGGGAGGTCTCTTAGCGGTTCTTCCGGTCACGGTCGCGAGTCTCCGGGGTGCGAGCAGCAAGCGATGCAAGGACGCAGGGAGCGCTCGTACCGAGAAGGTACGGGCGCGACTGAGGACGCGGCAGCGCGCAGTCTGATCGCGCGCCGGAGGCCGCGCTCCGTGGCCGGGAGAGCCGCTTAACGATCAAAGAGGCCGACGAGCTCCGTCCGCTGCCGCTCCGAGAGCCCGCCCACCGTCTTCGCCTGGCTGATGCGGGCCTGGTTGAGGAAGCGCGCGGCCTTCACGCGGCCGAATTTCGGGACGGCCATCAGGATGTCGAACACCTTCGCCGTCTCGACGTACTCCGGTGGGCTGCGCAGGATCTGGTCGATGCGCACCCGACCGTCCTTCAAGTCCCTCTTCAGCTTCGCCCGCTTGACCCGGATGTCGTTCGCCCGCTTGAGCGCCTCCATGCGTTGATCCAGCGAACGCAGCGGCGCTTGCGCCTGGGTCTTGGGCGAGACCATGGCGCGGGAGTCTAACACCACCCTCGCGCGACGCAACCGACGTCGAACGCGACGTTTTCGGCCGCTTCACGACGCGTGCGCGTGCGCTTCGTGCGCGATCGCACGCGCGTCGCTCGGCGCTGCATAACCGCGTGCGGAGCATTCAGCGTCGAGCTCCGAGCGTACGCGCGCAGGAGCGTCGGGATCCGCGAACAGGATCGTGCCGAGCGCGACGGCGGAGGCTCCCGCGGCGATCAGGTCGAGCGCGTCGCGACCCGAGCGGACGCCGCCCATGCCGACGATCGGCAGCGCGGTCGCGTGCGCGCACGCGTAGACGGCGGCGAGCGCGATCGGCTTCAGCGCGGGGCCGGAGTAGCCGCCCGTGCCGCGCGCGAGCGTCGGCGCGAGCGTGCGGTCGTCGAGCGCGAGGCCGCGGATCGTGTTCACGAGCGAGAGGCCGTCGGCGCCGGCCGCCTCGACCGCGCGGGCGCTCTCGGCCACGTCCCAGGCGGCCGGGGAGAGCTTGGCGTAGAGCGGCAGCGCGGTCGCGGCACGGCACGCGGAGACGATCTCCGCGGCCGACTCGGGCGCCTCGTCGACGTTCGGGCAGGACAGGTTCAACTCGATCGTGACGCCCTCGAGGGCGGCGCACGTCTCCGCGTACTCCGCCGCCGAGAACCCGCCGACGGACACCCAGATCGGCACGCCCAGCTCGCGGAGTCGCGGCAGGACGGTGACCAGGAACCGGTCGCGTCCAGGATTCGCGAGGCCGATCGCGTTCAGCATCCCGTGCTCGGTCTCGGCGATCCGCACGGGTGGGTTGCCCTCGCGGGGCAGCGGGGTGATCGTCTTCGTGACGTAGGCGTCGAGGGACCGCGCGACCGGGGGCGCTGTCATGGCGTCGAGACAGCCCGACGCGTTAAGCAGCAGCAAGGACTGGTCCTTTCACGCACAGTCGCTCGAGCACGCCGTCCACCTCGACCGCGCAGCCGTAGCAGGCGCCGTACCCGCACGCCATCGGCGCCTCCCAGGCGAGCTGCGCGTCGGGCACGAGCGCGCGCAGCGCTTCCAGCATCGGCTCGGGCCCGCACGCGAGCACGTCGTAGCCGCCGGGAAGCGCCTCGGTCACGTACGTCGGCTCGAGCACGACCTCCGCGTTCGGCACGAGCGCCGCGGCCTCCGCGTGCCACTCCGAGCGGAAGCCGAGGAGCGCGGGCGGGCGCCCGAGCCGCTCGGACAGGTACGGCAGCGGTGCGACCCCGATGCCGCCGCCGACGAGCAGCGGGCGCTCGACGTCGAGCCGCCAGCCGTTCCCGAGCGGCCCCAGCAGGTGGATCGCGTCGCCCGGGCGGAGCTCGCAGAGCGCCCTCGTCCCCGGCCCGATCGGGTCGATCAGGAAGGCCAGCTCACTGGCGTGCGCGAAACAGACGCTCATCGGCCGCGGCAGCACCCGGCCCGGCGCCTCGAGCATGAAGAACTGGCCGGGGTCTCCGGGGTGCAGCGCTCCGCGCTTGACCCGGATCAGGTGGTACGGGCCGATCCCCTCGTTCGCGACGACTTCAAGCGCTTCGCGTCTCAAAGATGCGCTCCTGAAGGGATTTGGCGATCTCGGTCCGCGCGTGCGCGATCGCGTGCACGGCCGCAGACGCGCCGGAGAGCGTCGTGATGCACGGAACGCGCGCGATCAGCGCCGCTTCTCGGATCGCGTAGCCGTCGGTGCGCGCGCCGCTCCCCTGAGGGGTGTTCACGACGAGGTCGACCTTGCCCTTGCGGATCAGGTCGACGACCGGCCGTCCCTTCTCGACCTCCTCGACGTCGAGCCCGGCGGCGGCCAGCGTGCGCGCGGTGCCGCGCGTCGCGCTGAGCGTGAAGCCGAGGCCGGCGAGCGCCGCGGCGACCGGGACGGCGTTCTGCTTGTCGGAGTCGCACACGGTCAGGAACGCGGTCCCCGCGGTCGGAAGCTTCCGCCCCGCGGCGCGCTCGGCCTTCGCGAACGCGGTCGGCAGGTCCTCGGCCGTCGCCATCACCTCGCCGGTCGAGCGCATCTCGGGGCCGAGCACCGGGTCGGCGCCGGGGAAGCGGTGGAACGGGAGCACGGCCGCCTTGACGCTGACCTCGTGCGGCGTCGCGCGGCGCGGCAGCCCGAGCTCGGCGACCGTCGCGCCCGCGGCGAGCTTGCACGCGGCGTCGACGAGGTTGACGCCCGTCGCCTTGCTCGCGAACGGGACGGTGCGGGACGCGCGCGGGTTCACCTCGAGCACGAACACCTCGCGGTCGGCGATCGCGAGCTGGACGTTCAGCAGCCCGACGACGCCGAGAGCCGGCCCGAGCCTGCGCACGAAGGCGTCGACGTCGGCCGCCTGCTGCGGAGACAGGGACTGCGCGGGAAGGACGCAGGCCGAGTCGCCGGAGTGCACGCCCGCCTCCTCGACGTGCTGCATGACCGCGCCGACGTACGTGTCGTGCCCGTCGCAGATCGCGTCGACGTCGATCTCGATCGCGTTCTCGAGGAAGCGGTCGACGAGCACCTTGCCCTCGACGGCCGCGATCGCGTCTCGCACCTGAGCCTCGTCGTAGCAGACGCGCATCGCGCGCCCGCCGAGGACGTAGGAGGGGCGCACCAGGACCGGATAGCCCACCCGCTCCGCGACCGCGAGCGCGTCGTCCGCGCTCTCCGCCATCCCCCACGCCGGGCATTGCACGCCGAGCCGGTCGGCGAGCGCGGCGAAGCGCTCGCGGTCCTCGGCGAGGTCGACCGCGTCGAACGGGGTGCCGAGGATGCGGTAGCCGGCGCGCTCGATCGCGCGCGCGAGCTTGAGCGGCGTCTGGCCGCCGAACTGGATCACGACGCCGGCCGGCTGCTCGCGCTCGAGCACGGCGAGCACCTCCTCCACGCCGAGCGGCTCGAAGTAGAGGCGGTCGGAGGTGTCGTAGTCGGTGGAGACCGTCTCCGGGTTGCAGTTGACCATCACCGCCTCGTAGCCGAGGGCGCGGAACGTCTGCGCGGCGTGGACGCAGCAGTAGTCGAACTCGATCCCCTGGCCGATCCGGTTCGGCCCGGAGCCGAGGATCACGACCGACCGCCCGGGCGCGGGCGGCGCCTCGTCGACCTCGCCCCACGTGGAGTAGAGGTATTTCGAGCCCGCCTCGACCTCGCCCGCACAGGAGTCCACCCGTCGAAAAGCGGGCCTGACGGCCCATGCGTTTCGCCGGGAGCGGGCTTCGTCTTCGGTCCGTCCGCACGCGGACGCAACGTCTGCGTCGGAAAGACCAAGTCGCTTGAGCCGGAGCCAGTCGGCCTCGACGAGATCGTCGAGCGAGCTCAGACGCTCGAGCATGTCGCGGACACGCTCGAGCTCCGCCACGAACCAGGGATGGAGGTTCTCGGGCTGCCAGTCGTCCTCGATCTCGCGGGAACGCTTCGCCTTGAGGAACGCCTCGGTGAAGGTCCGGCCGATGCCCATCGTCTCCCCCACGCTCTTCATCTGCGTGCCCAAGGTGCGGTCGGCGCCGGGGAACTTCTCGAACGCGAAGCGGGGGAACTTGACGACGACGTAGTCGAGCGTCGGCTCGAAGCTCGCGGGCGTCGTCTTCGTCAGGTCGTTCGGGATCTCGTCGAGCGTGTAGCCGACCGCGAGCTTCGCCGCGACCTTCGCGATCGGGTAGCCCGTCGCCTTCGAGGCGAGCGCGGACGAGCGCGAGACGCGGGGGTTCATCTCGATCACCCGGAGATCACCGGTGTCTCTGTTCCGCGCGAACTGGATGTTGGAGCCGCCGCTCTCGATCCCGACGGCCCTCACCACTGCCGCGGCCGCATCGCGGAGCTCCTGGTAGGCGAGGTCGGAGAGCGTCATCTGCGGCGCCACGGTGACGGAGTCGCCGGTGTGCACGCCCATCGGATCGAGGTTCTCGATCGAGCAGACGATCACGACGTTGTCCTTCTTGTCGCGCATCACCTCGAGCTCGAATTCGTCCCAGCCGCGGATCGACTCCTCGACGAGCACCTGGCCGACCGGCGACTCGCGGAGACCGGCTTCGACCCGCGCTCGCAGCTGCTCGAGGGTCTCGGCGAAGCCGCCGCCGTGCCCGCCGAGCGTGAACGCCGGCCGCACGACCGCCGGCAGCGCGATCCCGCCCAGCTGGTCGGGGGCGGTCACGATCTTCGACTTCGGCGACTGGAGCCCGCAGCTCGTGACCGCCTCGCGGAAGAGCTCGCGGTCCTCGGCGCGCTCGATCACGTCGAGCGGCGCGCCGATCAGCTCGATCCCGAGCGCGTCGAGGAGCCCGTCGCGCGCGAGCTCGCGCGCGAGGTTCAGCGCGGTCTGGCCGCCCATCGTCGGCAGCAGCGCGTCGGGGCGCTCGCGGCCGAGCACGTCGGCGACGCCCTCGAGGTCGAGCGGCTCGATGTACGTGCGGTCCGCGAACCCGGGGTCGGTCATGATCGTCGCCGGGTTCGAGTTGACGACGATCGTGCGGAAGCCGTCCTCGCGCAGCACCTTGAGCGCCTGCGAGCCGGAGTAGTCGAACTCGCACGCCTGCCCGATCACGATCGGGCCGGAGCCGATCAGGCAGATCGATTTGAGGTCACGGCGCCGGGGCAAGCGACACCTCCTCGATCCACTCGCTGATGATCGGCCACGCGTCGTGCGGGCCGGGGCCGGCCTCCGGATGGAACTGCACCGAGCGCGCACGCAGCGCCGGGAAGGCGAAGCCCTCGACCGTCCCGTCGTAGAGCGAGACGTGCGTCGCCTCCCTGTCGTCGCTCGGCGCGACGCCGAAGCCGTGGTTCTGGCTCGTCACGAGCACCTTTCCGGTCGCGCGCTCGAGCACCGGGTGGTTCGCGCCGCGATGGCCGAAGCGGAGCTTGAACGTCTCGTGGCCGGTCGCGAGGCCGAGGAGCTGGTGGCCGAGGCAGATCCCCAGCACAGGGACGCGCCCGAGCAGCTCGC
>JAICPI010000044.1 GCA_025929895.1 Thermoleophilia bacterium | reverse complement strand
CGCGCGTTCTGCGGCGAGCGGCTGCACCTGCCGCTGCCGGTCGAGCCGCTCGACTGGGAGGGAGCGGGGCGGTTGCTCGAGCTCGGGCACGAGCTCGGCTCGCACACGCGCTCGCACCGCGACTTGACGACGCTCTCGCGCGACGCGCTGCTCGAGGAGCTGACCGCCTCCAGGGAGGAGCTCTCGCGCAGGCTCGCCGCGGTCCGGCACGTCAGCGCTCCCTACGGCGAGCGCGCGCGCTTCTCCGAGGCGGTGGCGGACGCCGCGCGCACGGCGGGCTACGAGAGCTGCGCCACCGCGATCCGCGGGGTCAACACATCGGCGCTCGACCTCTACTCCCTGCGGCGCGACCACCTGAGCGCGCGCTGGCCGCTCCGCGAGCTGGCCTACTTCCTCGCGTGAACGTCGTCGTGCTCACGCGGAACCCGAACGGGATCGCGTCGCGGTTCCTGGCGCGCCGGCCGGGCCCCGTGATCCTCGACGAGGGGCGCGGCAGCCACGACGTGCGGCGGCGACTGCGCAAGTTGCGGCGCGTCGGGGTCACGGCCGCGCCCGTCGGGCTCGCGCTGCGCCGCGCCTATGCCGCCGCGGGCGACGGGCCGCCGCTGGAGGAGGTCGCGACGGAGGTCGTCCGCGTGCCGACGCTGAACGGCGAGGAGGCGTGCGCGGCGCTGCGGCGGCTCGGCGCCGACGTGGCGATCTCGCTCGACAACGCGCTCATCCGCGAGGCGACGTTCGCGCTGCCCCCGCTCGGCACCCTCAACGTCCACCACGGCGCGGTGCCGGAGTACCGCGGCGGGCCGCCGGTCTTCTGGGAGCTCCGCGACGAGCGCGACATCGTCGGTTTCACGATCCACCTGATCGACGCGGGGATCGACACCGGCCCCGTGCTCGCACGCGGCGAGGTTCCGATCGAGCGTCGGCCAACGCTCGCCGCCACGCTGCGCGCGACGATCCCGCGGCTGCACGAGGCGAGCCTCGACGCGCTCGAGCGAGCGCTCGACGCGGGGCTCCCCTCGGGCGAGGCGCAGCCCGCGGGCGGCCGCCACCGCACGACCCCGACGCTGCGCGACTACCTCGCCGTGCGTCGTTCGTTGCGGACCTGACCGGTGCCAGGCACCGGCCGTGCCCCCCTGGGCCGCCGCGATGACCGCGCCCCGGCTCCCCGACCCGCGCACGCCGTTCTCACCGGGTCCGTTGACGACAGGTCCGGTGCCTGGCACCGGACATCGTCCGAACGGACGCGACTAGCATCGCCGCGGTGATCCTGAAGACGCTTTTCTGGGGCGCGCTCGGCGCGCTCGCGTGGACCCACGTCGGGTATCCGGCCGCCGTACGCGCCGCGGCGCGGCTGCGGCCCCGACCGGTCCTGAAGGGTGGCGAACAGCCGACCGTGTCGGTGATCGTGGCGGCGCACGACGAGGAGGACGTAATCGAGCGCCGGCTCGAGAACCTGCTCGCGCTCGACTACCCGGCCGACCGGGTCGAGATCGTGGTCGCCTCGGACGCGTCGACCGACGCGACCGACGAGCTCGTCGCCGGCGTCGCGGCGCGCGAGCCGCGTGTCCGGCTCGTCCCCTGCCCGCGGGGCGGCAAGGTCGCGGCGCAGGACCGCGCGGTCCGCGAGACGAAGGGCGAGATCGTCGCCTTCTCCGACGCGAACGCGACGTGGGCGCCCGACGCGCTGCGCGGCCTCGTGCGCAGCTTCGCCGACCCGGAGGTCGCGTACGTCTGCGGGCAGCTCCGGCTCGAGCGGGCCGAGGGCTCGAACCGCGAGGGCGCGTACTGGCGCTACGAGCTCAACGTGCGCGAGGCGGAGTCCTGGCTGCACTCGGTCACGGGCGGCAACGGCGCGATCTACGCGGTCCGCCGCTCGGACTACGCCGAGGTCGACCCGCGCTTCGGTCACGACCTCTCGTTCCCGTACCTGATGGTGCAGCGAGGCCGGCGTGCCGTCTACGAGCCGGAGGCGGTCGCGTTCGAGCGACCGACGCCCGACCTGGAGGACGAGTACCGGCGCAAGGTCCGGATGTTCGAGCACTGCTGGGCGATCGTGCTCGAGGGCCGGATGCTGCGCGGGCTCGACCCGGTGTACCTCGCAGCGCTCGTCTCGCACCGCCACCTGCGCTACGCCTCGGGCCTGCTCCACCTGGCCGCGCTCGGCGCCAACGCGGCCCTCCTCGGCGAGGGCGCCGCCTACAAGCTGCTCTTCGCCGGCCAGCTCGCGTTCCTGGCGCTCGCCGCGGCGCGCTCCGGCCTGCCGCGCTACTACGTGCTCGTGACGTGGGCCACGGTCGAGGCGCTCGCGGGCTATCTTCGCTCGGGCGTGCCGACGGTCTGGGAGAAGGCGGCGGGGACGAGGTGACGCAGGCCGCGGTCGAGGTCTGGCGGGAGCTCGCGTGCCCGCGCGACCGCAGCGCGCTCGAGCCGCGCGGCGAAGCGCTTGTCTGCGCGGAAGGCCACGAGTACCCGTTCGTCGACGGGATCCCCGTGATGGTCGTCGACGACGAGCTCGCGCCGACGCAGCCCGGGTACTGGTCGTCGCCGGAGCAGGTCGAACGCGTCCGCGAGGCCGAGCCCCCGCCGGTCGAGGGCGAGGCGGTCGACCCGTACGTCGCCGAGCTGATCCTCGGCACGCACGGCAACCTGTACAAGCACCTCTCGGCCGGGTTGTCGCGCTACCCGATCCCGGACTTCCCGCTCCCGCGCGGCGACGGCGAGCTGCTGCTCGACATCGGCTGCAACTGGGGGCGCTGGACGATCGCGGCCGCGCGGCGCGGCTACCGGCCGATCGGGATCGACCCGTCGTTCGAGGCGATCGTCGCCGCCCGCCGCATCGCGCGCCAGCTGAAGGTGGACGCGCGCTACGTCGTCGCCGACGCGCGCAGGCTGCCGTTCGCCGACGAGACCTTCGACGTCGTCTTCTCGTACGGGGTCCTCCAGCACTTCTCGAAGGCGGACGTCGGGATCTCGGTCGACGACGTTCGCCGCGTGCTGAAGCGCGACGGGTACTCGTGGGTGCAGATGCCGAACTCGCTCGGCGCGCTCAACGTCGTCCGCCTCGCGCAGCGGCGCTTCCGCGAGGGCGACGCGTTCGAGGTGCGCTACTGGAAGCCGTCCGAGCTGCGGCGCGTCTTCGGGCGAATCGGGCCGACGGAGCTGAGCACCGACGGCTTCTTCACCCTGAACCCGCAGAAGCGCGACCTCGACCTGCTGCCGCGCCGCTTCCGCGCGGTCGTGCACGTGTCCGAGGCGCTGAAGCGGGCGCACGCGCCGACCACGCTCGCGGACAGCGTCAACATCCGCTCGACCCGCCACCGGTGAACCTCGTCTGCCCGCGCGACCGCACGCCGCTGCGCGACGGCGTGTGCGAGCAGGGGCACGAGTATCCGCTCGTGGACGGCGTGCCGGTGCTGCTCGTCGACGAGGAGGCGCCGACGCACGCCGCCTGCGGCAAGGTCGAGCAGCTGCCGCCGCCGGTGCGCGAGGGCATCGACCCCTTCGTCCAGGAGGTGATCGGCGCGACGTGCGGACGGCTCTACGAGCACCTGATCGCCGACCTCCCGGACTACCCGATCCCGGAGCTGCGGCTGCCGGCCGGCGAGGGCCGCACCTTCCTCGAGGTCGGCTCGAACTGGGGACGCTGGTGCGTCGCGGCGGCGCGTCGCGGCTACGCGCCGACGGGGATCGACCCCTCGCTGAAGGGCGTCCAGGCCGCGCGTCGCGTCGCGGAGCAGCTCGGCGTCGACGCGCAGTACGTCGTCGGTGACGCCCGGCGCTTGCCGTTCGCCGACGCGAGCTTCGACGTCGTCTTCTCGTACAGCGTCTTCCAGCACTTCTCGAAGCTGGACGCGCTCGCGGCGTTCGACGAGCTCGGGCGCGTGCTGAAGCCGGGCGGCCAGTCGCTCGTGCAGATGGCGAACCTCTACGGCGCGCGCAGCCTCTGGAACCAGGCGCGCGAGCGGCGCTTCCGCGAGCCGCGCACGCTCTTCGACGTCCGCTACTGGGGCCCGCTCGAGCTGAAGCGCGAGCTCGAGAGCCGCGTCGGGCCGACGCGGCTCTCCGTCGACGGCTTCTTCACGCTCAATCCTCAGCCCACGGATCTCGCGCTCCTCCCCGCGCGCTACCGGGCGGTCGTGCACGCGTCCGAGGCGCTGCGGCGCGCGGCCGGCGTCGTCCGCCCGCTGACGCTCGTCGCCGACAGCGTCTACGCTCGGTCCCGTCGTGGGTAGCAGGATCAGAGACGTGGTCGTCGCCGCGGCGGGGCTCGTCGTCGCGTCGCCCGCGCTCGCGCTCGCCGCGCTGGGGATCAAGCTCGAGGACCGCGGGCCTGTGCTCTTCCGGCAGCGCCGCGTCGGCCGCGGCGGCGAGGAGTTCGAGCTCCTGAAGCTCCGGACGATGGTCGTCGGCGCTGAGCGGCAGGGCGCCGGCTACGCGGTCGACCGCGGCGACCCGCGGATCACGCGGGTCGGCCGCGTCCTGCGTCGCCTCTCGATCGACGAGCTGCCTCAGCTCTGGAACGTCGTCCGCGGCGAGATGAGCCTCGTCGGCCCGCGGCCGACGCTCCGCTACCAGGTGGAGCAGTACACCGACCGGCAGCGCCGGCGCCTCGAGGTCAAGCCCGGCATCACCGGCTGGGCGCAGGTGCACGGCCGCGCGTCGCTGCCGTGGGACGAGCGGATCGAGCTCGACGTCTGGTACGTGGAGAACCGCTCCGGACGCCTTGACGCGAGGATCCTCGCGCGGACGCCGCGTGCGCTCCTCTCCGGCACCTACAAGGGTCAGACGGGCGGCTGGGGGACGAAGAGCGCGTTGAAGAGCCCGCGCCCGGACTCGAGCGGCTCGAGCGCCCTGCCGACGCGGAACCCCGAGTAGCCGCCGAGCGCCCGGGCCAGCTCGGGCGCGCTCGCCTCGCTCACCTCCACGAGCAGCACCGGCCGGTGCTCCGCGATCGTCCCGCGCATCCCCTCGACGACGTCCAGCTCGCCGCCCTCGACGTCGACCTTGACGACGGCGGGGCGCACGCCCGCCGCCCGCACTTCCGCGTCGACCGTCGTCACCTCCACGTCGATCGGCTCTCCCTCGGCGAAGCGGCCGGCGTCGAGGCTCGAGAACGACGGGTCCGGCGTCGCGGGCACGTGGAGCAGGGCGCGCCCCGGCCCCGCGCCGACCGCCTTCGGCAGGACGAGCACGTTGCGGCAGCCGTTCAGCGTCAGGTTCTCCGCGAGTTGCGCCCGCGCCGCCGGGTTCGGCTCGAAGGCGAGCACGCGCCCGTCCGTCGCCCGCGCGGCCGCGACCGTGTACATCCCCACGTGCGCGCCGACGTCGACGAAGTCCCCGTCGCCGAGGTGCTCCCGCACCAGTTCGAGCTCGCGGCGGTCGTAGAGGCCGAAGAGGAAGTCCCGCTGGAGCGACTCGCGCAGGTCGAGCCGGAGCCGGAACCCTCCGGGAAAGTCCGCCTCGGCGACGCCTCGGCTCCGGACGGGCAGGATCCGGCGCAGACGCCCTTTCCCCCGGAAGTCCAGGCGTCGGAAGACGGGATACAGCGTCCGCTCCAGCACAGGGCGACGCTACCCTGCGCGCCGTGACCGCGGTCCTCTTCACCTGCGCCGGGCAGCGCGTGGACATCGTCGAGGCCTTCCGCGCCGCGGGAGCCACGACCGTCGCCGTCGACGCGAACCGACTGGCCCCGGCGCCGTACCACGCGGACGCCTTCGAGCTCGTCCCGCGGGTCGACGATCCGGCGTACGTCCCGGCGCTCCGCGAGCTCGTCGCCCGCCACGGAGTGAAGCTCGTCGTCCCGCTCACCGACCTCGACCAGGTCGTGCTCGCGCGCGCCCGGGACCAGCTCGGCGCGCTCGTGCTGCTCCCCGAGGTCGACGTCGTCGAGCGGCTCGGCGACAAGTACCTCGCGCACGGGCTGCTCGAGGAGCACGGGCTGCCGTCGCCGCCGACGTGGCTGCCAACGGAGGTTCCCGACGAGCTGCGCTTCCCGGTGCTCGTCAAGGCGCGCCACGGGTTCGGCTCGCGGCACATCTACCGCGCGGAGAACGCGAGCGAGCTCGAGTTCTTCCTGCGCTACACGCCCGCGGAGTCGTGCGTCCAGGAGCTCTGCCACGGCGAGGAGTTCTCGATCGACGTCTTCTGCGACTGGGACGCGCGCTGCCTGAACGCGATCCCCCGCACGATGATCGAGTCCAAGGGCGGCGAGTCGATCAAGGGCGCCACGATCAAGGACTGGTCGCTGATCGAATTCGGGCGGCGCGTCGCCGAGACCCTCGGGCTCGTCGGCCCGGCGAACGTCCAGTGCTTCCGCGAGAGCGACGGGGTCCACTACGTCACCGACATCAACCCGCGCTTCGGCGGCGGCTTTCCGCTGCCGACCGCGGCGGGGAGCCGGTATCCCGAGCTGGCGCTCGCCCTCGCGCGCGGGGAGCGGCCCGAGCCGCGGCTCGGCGAGTTC
This sequence comes from Thermoleophilia bacterium, assembly GCA_025929895.1. Lineage (GTDB taxonomy): Bacteria > Actinomycetota > Thermoleophilia > Gaiellales > Gaiellaceae > JACCTU01. The sequence goes on along the minus strand of JAICPI010000044.1, from coordinate 13,346 downwards.
CGGGAGGGGGTCGTGATGACGCGTTTCTTCTCCGGGCTCACGCTGGTCGCCGACGCCGACGGTACGCTCGTGCCGTTCGAGGAAGTCTCCGAGCCGACCGAGCTGTGATCGTGCGCAGCGCACTTCTCGTGGCCGTCGCCGGCCTGGCGGCCGCGTGCGGGACCGCCGGCGGGGACAGTGCGGCGACGGCGCCGGCGAAGTCCCCGAAGAAGCGCGGCTGCCCGTCGGCGCTCGTGCGCGTCGCCGTGATGAACGGCGACACGCATCGCCCGGTGAAGAACGCGACCGTCGGGATCGGCCGCGCCGTGCACCGGACGAACGTGCGCGGCTTCGTCTGGCACCGGCTCAAGTGCCGCCGCTCGGTGCCGGTGCGGGTCAGCGCGAAGGGCTACCTCGGCAAGGTCGCGCGCCCGCCGTTCAAGCAGCGCCGCAGGGTCGTCGTCCGCGTCTACCGCAAGGCGCTCCAGTGGACGATGTACGGCGCCACGCCGGAGCGGACGCAGGCGCACGAGCACATCGCGATCCGCCCGCCGTTCCGCGTCGCGTGGTCGCGCGGCCTCGGCTCGCTGATCGAGTTCCCCGCGGTCGTCTCGGAGGGCTACGCGTACATCGGGAACATGTACGGCGCGATCCGGGCGCTGCGCATGCGCGACGGCAAGGTCGCCTGGCGCAGGAACCTCCGGCAGAAGATGGCCTCGTCGCTCGCGATCCACGGCGACAAGCTCGTCGTGCACACGATGCGCGGCCGGGTCTGGGTGCTGAAGCGCTCGAACGGGAAGGTGCTCTGGTCGAAGTACGTCGGCTCGCCGATCGAGTCGTCACCGATCGTGCGCTACGGGATCGACTACTTCGGCACGCACAACGGGCGCGTGTACGCGCTCGACCTCGAACGTCGCCGCTTCCGCTGGATCCGCGGAGGCAACTGCAAGATCACCTCGAGCGTCGCGATCTCGGGCCGCACGCTCTTCCTCGGCGACTACTGCGGCCGCGTGCTCGCGCTGAACGGCCGGAGCGGCCGCACGATCTGGGTCCGTGGGGTCAATGGCCGGGTCTACGGGACGCCCGCCGTGCTCGGGCCGCGCCTGTTCGTGCCCTCCTCGACCGGCGGCTCGCTGACCGCCTTCTCGACCCGCGGCCGCTACCTCTGGCGCGTCAACACCGGCTCGTACGTCTACTCGTCGCCGGCGGCATGGGGCGGCCGCGTGTTCTTCGGCTCGTACAACGGCCGGATGTACGCGGTGGGCGCCTCGAGCGGCCGCGTCCTCTGGACCGTACGTACCGGCGGAAGGATCTCTGGCGCGGTCGTCGTCGTCTCCGGCGTCGCGTACGCCGGCACGCGGCGCCGCATCGTCGGCGCCGACACGAGGTCGGGCCGGGTGCTGCTCCGGTTCCCGCACGGCGACTACGTGCCCGTCTCGGGGAACGGCCGCCGCCTGCTGCTGCACGGCTTCTCGCGGATCTGGGCCGTCGACCCGAAGCGTCGGCGGTGAAGAAAGCGCTCCTCGCGGCGGGGGCGCTCGTGCTGTTCGCCGCCGTGTTCCTGGCGATCTTCGTCGGCGTGCGCTACCGCGAGGGCCAGGACGTGCGCGGCTCGTCTACCGAGGAGTTCGTCGCGACCGAGGCTGAGCCGGAGCCCGTCGAGCCGGAGCAACCCGGCGTCTACTGGCCCACGTTTCGCTACGACCCCGAGCGCCACGGCGTCTCGCCCTACGTCCACCGTCCTCCCTTCAAGGTGCGGTGGGACTTCCGCGCGCGTACGCTCGTGGAGTTCCCGCCGGCGATCGGCTACGGCCGGCTCTACTTCACGAACAACTACGGACGCCTCTACGCGGTGAACGCGAAGACCGGGAAGCGCGCGTGGCGGAAGGACTCCGGCCGCTGCGTCGCGAGCACGCCCGCGGTCTGGCAGCACCTCGTGATCCAGACCTACCTGAACGCGAGGCCGTGCAACCGCGGCAACCAGAAGGGCTTGCGCGGGCTCGTGATCGCGCGCTACGCCGGCTTCGGGCAGTTCGCGTGGCAGGCGCGGATCGCGCCGAGCGAGTCGTCGCCCGTCGTCGTCGACGGCATCGTCTACCTCGGCGACTGGAGCGGTCGCGTGTACGCGCTGCACGCGCGCACCGGCAGGCTGAAGTGGTCCTTCAGGACCGGCGACAAGGTCAAGGGCTCGGTGGCGGTCTCGGGCAACCGCGTCTACGTCGGCTCGTACGACCACCGCGTCTACGCGCTGAGCCGGCAGACGGGCAAGCTCCTCTGGCGCTCGTCGGCGCAGCGGCGGCTCGGCAACCGCGGGCAGTTCTACTCGTCGCCGGCGGTCGGGTACGGGCGCGTGTACATCGGCGCGACCGACGGGAAGGTGTACTCGTTCGGCGCCACCACGGGGAAGCTGATCTGGTCGCGCTCGACGGGGAACTACGTCTACGGCTCGCCGGCGCTCTGGCGGCGGACCGTGTACGTCGGCTCGTACTCGCGCTGGTTCTACGCTCTCGACGCGGCGACCGGCGACGTGCGCTGGCGCTTCCGAGCGAACGGGCCGATCTCCGGCTCGGCGACGATCGTCGGCGGGATCGTCTACTTCTCGACGCTGCGCGAGCGCACGTACGGGCTCGACGCGCGCACGGGGAAGGTCGTGTGGCAGTTCGCCGACGGCAAGTACACGCCCGTCGTCGCGGACGAGGAGCGGCTGTACCTGACGGGGTACTACAAGGTGTACGCGCTCGACCCCCGGCGGTGAAGCCCGTCGTCGTGCTCGGCGTGTCGCGCAGCGGCACCACGCTGCTGAAGGCGATGCTCGACGCGCACTCGCAGCTCGCGATCCCGAGCGAGTCGTACTTCCTGCCGCAGCTCTGGGACCGGCACGGCGCGCGCACCCGCCGGGACGCCTTCGTCGACGACCTGCGGCGGCTGGCGAAGATCCGGGAGTGGGGGGTCGACCCCGACGAGGTGGCGCGCCGCCTGCCCGAGCGGCCGGCGTTCGCCGAGGCCGTGCAGGCGATCTACCGCGTCTACGCCGACGCGAGGGGGAAGCCCGGGTTCGGCGACAAGACGCCGCTGTACCTCCAGCACCTCGACGTGCTCGAGCGGGCGTTCCCGGACGCGCGCTACGTGCACATCGTCCGCGACGGCCGCGACGCCGCGCTCTCGCTGCTCGCGATGACCCGCCGGCCGCGGCTCAACCTCGCGCGCCCCCGCGGGATCGGCGACTTCGCGTGCGCTTGGAGCCGCGAGGTGCGCGCGGCGCGGCGCTTCGGCCGCGACCACTCGTACCTCGAGCTCCGCTACGAGGACCTCGTCGCCGAGCCGGAGGCCCGCCTGCGCGAGGTCTGCGCCTTCCTCGGCCTCGAGTACGAGCCGGGGATGCTCGAGTATCACCGGCGCGAGGATCCGGCGCTCCATGCGGACCACCCTCGCCTCGGCCAGCCGCCGGTGCCGGACGCACGCTCGTGGCGGCGGGAGCTCGGCGCTCGCGAGGCGGAGCTCTTCGAGTCGATCGCGGGCGACACGCTCTCGGAGCTCGGCTACGAGCGCGCGTATCCGCGGCCGGGCCGCCGCGTCCGCGCGGCGCTGGAGCGGGCCGCGTACGCCGCGCGCGCGTGGATTTGGAGCACGGCGCTTCCGCTCGTGCGGCGCTCGCCCGCATGGAGGCTGCGTCAGGTCTACATTCGCGGCAGCCGATGAGCCGCTACGTCGTCACCGGGGCCGCCGGCTTCATCGGCTCGCACCTCACGGAGGCGCTTCTCGCTCGGGGCGACGAGGTGCGCGCGGTCGACGCGTTCACCGACTACTACGACCCGGCGCTGAAGGAGGAGAACGCGCGGGCGTTCGACGTCGAGCGGCTCGACCTCGCGGCCGAGGAGCTCGCGCTCGACCGGGTCGACGGGGTCTTCCACCTGGCCGCGCAGCCGGGCGTGCGACCGAGCTTCGACAACTTCGACGTCTACCTGCGCCGGAACGTGCTCGCGACCCAGCGGGTGCTCGAGGCGTCGGCGCGCGCGGGCGCACGGGTCGTCCTCGCCTCGTCCTCGTCGGTGTACGGGGACGCGGAGGAGTACCCGACGCCCGAGGACGCCGCCCCGCGGCCGCTGTCGCCCTACGGAATCACGAAGCTCGCCGCCGAGCACCTGACCCGCGCCACGCCGGTCGAGGCGGTCGTCGTCCGCTACTTCACCGTGTACGGCCCGCGCCAGCGCCCCGACATGGCGTTCGCCCGGCTGATCGACGCGCTCCTCTCCGACCGGGAGTTCGAGCTCTACGGCGACGCGTCCCGGTCGTTCACCTTCGTCGCAGACGTCGTCGCGGCGACCGTCGCCGCGATGGAGCGTGCGCCCGGCGGCGCCGTCTACAACGTCGGCGGCGGGGAGGAGGCCTCGATGCGCGACACGATCGCGCTGCTCGGCGAGATCGCGGGGCGCGAGCTCCGCGTTCGCGCGGAGGCACGCGCACGGGGCGACGCGCGGCGCACGTCCGCCGACGTCTCGCGCATCCGCGGCGAGCTCGGCTGGTCGCCGGCGACGTCGCTCGCGGAGGGGCTCCGAGCTCAGTGGTCCTGGGCGCTGGATAGAGTCGCCGCGCGATGAGCGAGCAGGAGGTCGATCTCCGCAGCTACTGGTCGGCCGTGGCCGCGCGCTGGTGGCTCCCCGTCGCGGGGTTGCTCGCCGGCGCCGCGATCGGCTACGCGCTCTCGCTCGGCGGTTCCGACGTCTGGCGCGGCGAGGCGCTCGTCTACCTCGGCCAGCCGGTCACTCCCGCGGGCGCGCAGGTGCAGAGCCTGAGCACGAACCCCGCGGCCGCGCGCGAGATCGCGGCCTCCGGCGCGGCGCAGCGGCGCGCCGAGCGCACCGCCGAGCTGCCCCGCGGCGAGCTCGCCGGCAAGGTGTCGGTCGCCGCCGTCAGCGGCAACCTCTCGCGGCTCGGCCAGAACCCGCTCGTGCGCGTCCGCGTCGAAGGCGGGACGCGCCGGGTGGCGCAGGCAGCGAACGCGCTCTCGCGCACCGTCGTCGCGCGCGTCTCCGAGTATCCCGCCGAGAAGATCCGGACGCTCACGGCCGCGATCGAGACGCTCGAGGCCGACCTCGCCGAGGCGCGCGGACGGCCGGCCGAGACCGAGGTGCTGCTCTGGCGCGCCGAGCTGAACGAGCAGCTCCTCGCCGCGAGGCTGAACCTGAACCAGGCCGAGCAGGTCGAGAGCGCGCGCGTGGTCGAGGACGCCGTCGCGCGGAAGGTGACCGCGCAGAGCCGGCGGAACCAGATCGTCGTCGGCGCGCTCCTCGGGCTGCTGCTCGGGCTCGCCGCCGCGCTCGCGTGGGAATCCGCGCTCGCGCTCCGCCGTCGGTAGTGCGCAAGTCCACCGCGCTGCTGTGGGCGATCGCGATCGCGGTCACGGTCGTCTTCGGCTGGCTCGCGATCCGCGGCGTCGACCTCGGCGAGGTGTGGCGCAGCTTGCGCGAGGCGGAGCTCGTGTGGCTCGCTCTCTCGCTCGCGGTGCTCGGGCTCGCGATCTTCGTGCGGGCGATCCGCTGGCGCGCGCTCTTCCTGCCCGCGACCCGACCCGCGATCGGGCCGGTCACGGCCGCGACGCTCGTCGGGCTCGCGGTCAACAGCGTGCTCCCGATGCGCGCCGGCGAGGCCGCGCGCGTGATCGCGCTCGGGCGTACCGGCACCTCGCGCGTGGAGACGTTCGCGACGATCGTGCTCGAGCGCGTGCTCGACGTGTTCTTCCTGCTGCTGCTCGTGATCGTCGCGGCTCCGCTCCTGCCCGAGGTGTCGTGGATCGGCGGAGCGGTCGCGCTCGCGGCGGTGCTCGCCGCAGGGCTCGCGGCGGCGGCGGTCGCGCTCGCGGTCTGGAAGGACCGGCCGGTGCACGCGCTCGCCGGGCTCCTCGGCCGGCTGCCGCTCGTCACCGCAGAGCACGTCGAGCACGGCGGCGAGAGCCTCGCCCGCGGCCTCGCCGGCCTCCGCCACGGCCGGATCGCGCTCGCGGGCTCGGCCCTGACGACGGGCTCTTGGCTCCTGATCGCGTTCTCGTTCTGGCTCGCCACGCTCGCGTTCGACCTCGACCTGCCCGTCTCCGCGGGCGTGCTCGTGCTCGGCGCGATCGGGCTTTCGCTCCTGCTCCCGGCCGCGCCCGGCGGGCTCGGGGTCTTCGAGGCCGCCACCGTGCTCGCGCTCGACGCGTACGGGGTCTCGCGGGAGGACGCGCTCTCGTACGCGTTCGCGCTCCACGCGATCAACCTCTTCCCCTTCCTGCTCGCGGGCGCCGTCGCGGCCCGGTTCACCCGACCGCGTCGTTAGCCTCCGCAGCGTGCTCGAGGGCAAGACCGTCGCGGTCGTCGTCCCGGCCTACGACGAGGAGACGCTGATCGCGGCGACCGTCGCGGGGATCCCCGCCTTCGTCGACCGGATCGTCGTCGTCGACGACTGCTCTCGCGACGCGACCGTCGAGCGCGCCGAGGCGAGCGGCGATCCGCGCGTCGTCGTGATCCGCCACGAGCGCAACCAGGGCGTCGGGGCCGCGATCGTCACCGGGTACAAGCGCGCGCTCGAGGAGCGCGTCGACGTGACCGCGGTCATGGCCGCCGACAACCAGATGGACCCCGACGACCTCGCGCTCCTGTGCTCGCCGGTCGCGCGCGGCGAGGTCGACTACGCGAAGGCGAACCGGCTCTTCACGGGCCAGGCGTGGCAGCTGATCCCGCGCACGCGCTACCTCGGGAACGCGGTCCTCTCCCTGCTGACGAAGATCGCGTCGGGCTACTGGCACGTCGCCGACTCGCAGACGGGGTACACGGCGATCTCGCTCGACGTCCTCGAGCTGCTCGACCTCGACCGCGTCTACAAGGGCTACGGCTTCCCGAACGACATGCTCGTGCACCTGAACGTGTGGAACGCACGCGTCCGCGACTTCCCCTCGCGCCCGATCTACAACGTCGGCGAGCGCTCGGGCATCCGCCTGCGCAAGGTCGTTCCCCGCATCTCGTGGCTGCTCGTCAAGGGCTTCTTCTGGCGCATGCGCGAGAAGTACGTGATCCGCGACTTCCACCCGCTCGTCTTCTTCTACGCGCTCGGCTTCCTGATGACGACGATCGGCCTCGTCCTCGGGATCGTCGAGGTCGTCCTGCGCCTCATGGGGAACGAGATCACGACGCCGACGATCGTCCTCGTCGCGCTCCTGCTCATCTCCGGCTCGCAGTTCACGCTCTTCGCGATGTGGTTCGACATGGAGTCGAACAAGGACCTGGGCGGCCGCGCCCGCCGCCGGACCGACCGCGCGCCCTAGCTGCGCGGGTCCGTGGCCTCGGCGACGGCCGTCGCCACCCCCGGGTGCTTGCGGACGACGTGGAAGCCCTGCCGCTGCTCGACGACGTCCTCGACGTCGGGGATCTCGTGGCCCGGCACGACCACGAACAAGGCTGCGTCGCTCCGGACCCGTTCGTAGTCGGGCAAGGTGATCGAGATCATCTCGGCGCAGCTCAGCTCGCCGCACTCGCACATGACCTGCATCGAGTCCGTCAGCGTCGAGAAGGTCCGGTTGATCTCCTCGACGCGCTCGTTCACCTCGCGGAAGATCGCCTCGTTCCTGCCGATCCTGCGCTCGCGCTCGCTCACGGGTCTTCACCTCTCGGGGGCGCCAGCTCGCCGCTCCCGTCGGAGAGCTGCTCGGCCACCTCCCTCGCGCGACCGGTCTTCTCGGTCAGCAGGTGGCCGTCCCGCCGGGCGATGATCTCGGAAAGGCCCGCCGCGGCGGCCTGGTGGCCGGGCGCCACGACGAACCGCGCCTCGTGGCCGCGAACGGTCGCGTACTCGTCGAGTGTGAGGTGGAGCAGCTCCCTGCAGCCGGGGTCCGCGCACTCGCAGACGAACGGGACCGGCCGGCCGTCGGCGCCGTGCTCCTCCGCGGCCTCGCGGATCCGCTCGTTCGCGTCGCGGAAGATCGATTCGTTGCGCGCGATTCGCTCCGCCGTGGCCGGTTCGAACCGCTCGTCGTAAGCCTGGGGCATCGGCGAGGGCTTCCCCCGGCAAACACGGAGAAAACACGCCTGGAGGGCAGCGCGCTACGCTTGCTGCGTCCTAGCACCCCGCGGGCACTCGGAGAGGGTTCCAGAACGATGAAGGTCGCGTCGCAGCTGCGGCTCGCGATCGGCGTAGTGATCGCGCTTCTCGCGGGAATCCTCGCGGCGGCGCTGTACGTCCCCGCCGAGCTCGAGCGCAGCGCGAACGAGAAGTACGTCGAGGACGCGATCCCGCTGCGCGACCTCGCGCACACGCTCACCGCGGAGCTGCTCGAGCAGCAGGCAGCGCTCCAGGCGTACCTGAACGACGGCGACCCGGCGGATCTGCGGCGGTTCACGCGAGCCCGGGCCGAGGCGAACGCGGTCCTCGGCCGGTTGACCGCGTTCACCGACCGGCATCCGGAGCTGACCCAGCTGATCCGAGAGGCCACGGTCCACATCGGGAACCTGGTCGGGCTCTTCCAGGCGCAGCTCGACGCGAGCCCCCGAGATCGCCTCGAGCTGCGATCGGAGCTCACGACGGTCCTCGAGCAGCTCAAGGGGACGTCCGCGCAGATCCTCGCCGCGACGAACCGGACCGTGGCCGAGGCGAACCGGGAGCAGAGCAGCCTCTACCGGCAGCTGCTCGTCGTGCTCTTCACCCTCGGCACCGTTGCGCTCGGCGTCGGAGCCGTGCTCTTCCTGGTCACGCCGCGGCGCGTGGGCCAGCTCTACGACGCGGAGCAGCGCTCCCGGGAGGAGGCCGAGTCGCGGGCGGAGGCCGCGAGGGCGCTCGAGCACGTCAGCGACGGCGTGATCCTCACCGACGTGGACGGCAGGGTCCGCTTCTGGAACCCCGGCGCGGAGAACCTGACGGGGATCGACGAGCACGGCGCGATGGGCCGCGAGCTCGGCCGCCTGCTGCCCGGCTGGGAGCGGCTCGCGCGCCAGCCGGGGACCCACGCAGGCGGAGGGGCGGCCGTCTTGCCGATCGAGCTCGGGCACGAGCGCTGGCTCTCGATCACCGGCGTCGACTTCGGCGAGGGCGTCGTCTACGCCGTCCGCGACGTGACCGAGGAGCGCGCCCTCGAGACGATGCGCAGCGACTTCGTCGCCACCGCCTCGCATGAGCTGCGCACGCCGATGACGTCGATCTCCGGTGCGGCGCTCACGCTCCTGCGTCGGTCGGGGGAGCTCCCGCCGGAGCGCCGCGACGCCTTCCTGGAGATGATCGTCAGCGAGTCCGAGCGCCTCTCGCGGATCGTCGACCAGATCCTGCTCGCAAGCCGCATCGAGGCGGGGAGCGTGGAGGTCGTGCACGAGGCGTGCGACGCGGCCGAGGTGGTCGGGTCGGTGGTGGAGAGCGCGCGCCATCGCGCGCCCGAGGGGATCCGCCTCGCCTTCGACCCGCCGGACGACCTTCCCAAGGTCGACTCCGACCCGGATCGCCTGCGCCAGGTGCTCGTGAACGTGATCGACAACGCGATCAAGTTCTCGCCCATGGGCGGCGAGGTGCGCATCGAGCTCGAGCCTGTCGGCGACGCACTGCGCTTCGCGGTCCACGACGAGGGCGTCGGCTTCGACCAGAACGCCTCCGAGCGGATCTTCGAGCGCTTCCACCGGCTCGACCCGCAGCAGACGCAAGGGATCGGCGGGACGGGCCTCGGCCTCTACATCTGCCGCGAGCTCGTCCAGCGCATGGGCGGGCGGATCTGGGCCGAAGCCGAGCGCGGCGAGGGCGCGTCGTTCTACTTCGAGCTACCGCTCGTGCACGAGACCGTGCGGGCGACTCAGCGGCAGCGCGGCACGGCGGGGTAGGCCACGCCGGTGTTCGCGCCGCCCTCGAGCCCGATCCGGAACGTGGCGCGGAACTTCTGGTCGTCGAAGTGGATCGTGACGTTCGCGAGGATGAGCTCGTTCGGTGCGTAGAGCGTGCCGGAGACGAGGCCGTTGACGACGTCGCCCTGGCTGAGCACGCCCGTCAGCGTCGTCCGGTGGCGCAGCCGGCGGTTCGAGTCGAGGATCGTCAGCGTCCCGTTGGCGAGGCCCGTCGGCCTGCCCTTGATCGCGACGAGTCTGCTCGTATAGCGGGCGGTCCCCGCCATCCGCGCGTCGGGACTGATCGCCGTCCCGACGTAGGTCGCCGTCGTGATCTGGTAGCGCCCGCAGGCCTGCGTCCTGCCCGGCCCCGACTTGACCAGCGTGAACGCGGAGTAGATCGGCTCGGGCCCGCGCACGTCGGCCGCCGGTGTCGCCGCTGCGACCCCGGCCGGCAGAGCCACCGCGAAGAGCGTCGCGACGATCGGCAGCCGGTTACGCATCGAAGCACCCACCCCCGCCGTTCACTCTAGCCCGTTCACGCTAACGCGACAATGCGCGGAGTTCTTCGTCCGCTAGTCGTCGCGCTCGTCGTCGTCGCCGCCCTCGGACGTGCCGAGGTCGAGGAACGACGCGAGGAACGAGCGCGCGGCGTCGGTGTCGAGCCGGTACGCGAACGTGGGGCCGCCGCACGAGGTGTCGCCGAACGAGATCACGGCCTGCAGCGTCCGGCCCTTGACGAGCGGACCACCCGAGTCGCCGTTGCACGCCACGGCGTCACGGTTCTTCTTCGACGGCACGGGGAGCTCGAGCAGGTTCGGGTTCGCGCCGAAGAGCGTCGCCTCGACCTTGCCCTCTCGCCGCGGCCCGAGCGAGCTCGGAGGTGCGCCCGGGCTGTCGGTGCCGAAGCCGACGATCGTCGTCTGCTTGTCCTTCCTGAACCGCTTCGCGACGCTGTCGGGCCTCGGCAGCTTCGCGTAGGGGCCTTCGAGCGGCGCGCTGAGCGTGATCACGCCGAGGTCGTGGTTCGCGAGGAAACTGCACGTCGCGCAGAAGAGCGGATGCCTCGCGAAGGACTGCGCCGTCGTCTCGGCGTCCGGCTCGCGCATGTTCTCGCCCTGCCGCACGACGTAGGCCACGCAGAAGACCTGGCCCGGCGCGCTGCAGAGCGGGAAGGGCGGAGCACCCGGCGGCAGCAGCGAGCAGTGCGCCGCCGTGACGACGATCGTCGGGGCGACGAGCGTGCCCGAGCAGGCTTGCGTGTTGATCGGCGGGCCTCCCGGCAAGATGACCTGCTGCCCGACGAAGACCACGTAGTCGTGGGACGTGTCGGCCTTTCCGTCGACGATCGCGGACGCCGTCGGGGCCGCCGCGAGCATCAGGGCAGCGAAAAGAGAACCGATGAGAAGCCGCAGAAACTTCATGGGCGCAATGTGCCGCCGGGCCAGGGTAGCCGCAATGACCCTTTCGGGTGAGATGCCCCGCTCCCGATCCCTCGTTCGAGGGTAAACACTTCGTAAGCGGCGCCCGGCTCCGGAGGGTCCGGTGCGTATCATCCCGCCGATGCCCACGGCCCTCGTCACGGGGGGCGCCGGCTTCCTCGGCTCCCATCTCTGCGACTACCTCCTCGCCCAGGGGTTCCGCGTGCTCTGCGTGGACAACCTCGTCACGAGCACGCTTCGGAACATCGAGCACATCCGCGACGACGGCTTCGTCTTCGTCAACCACGATCTCACGGAGCACCTCGAGCTCGACGAGCCGGTCGACTACGTCTTCCACTTCGCGGCGCTCGCCAGCCCGATCGACTACCTCCGCATGCCGCTCCACTCGCTCAAGGTCGGCTCGTACGGGACCCACAACGCCCTCGGGCTCGCGAAGTTCAAGCGCGCCCGGTTCCTGCTCGCCTCCACGAGCGAGGTCTACGGCGATCCCGAGGAGCACCCGCAGAAGGAGACGTACTGGGGCAACGTCAACCCGATCGGGCCGCGGGGGGTCTACGACGAGGCGAAGCGCTACGCCGAGGCGCTGACGATGGCGTACCACAACCAGCAGGGCGTCGACACGGCGATCGTGCGCATCTTCAACACGTACGGCCCGCGCATGCGCCCGAACGACGGGCGCGCGATCCCGACCTTCGTGCGGCAGGCGCTCGCGAACCAGCCGCTGACGGTGTTCGGCGACGGCTCGCAGACGCGCAGCTTCTGCTACGTCGACGACCTGATCCGCGGGGTGCACCAGCTCGCGGTGAGCGACGAGCATCTGCCGGTCAACCTCGGCAACCCGAGCGAGTTCACGGTCAAGGAGCTCGCCGAGACGGTGATCCGGCTGACGGGTTCCTCGAGCGAGATCGTCTACGAGGCGCTCCCCGTCGACGACCCGCAGATCCGCCGGCCCGACATCACGCGCGCGCACCAGGTGCTCGACTGGGAGCCGCAGGTCTCGCTCGAGGACGGGCTGAAGCGCATGCTCGACTCGATGCAACCCGCCCCGGGAATCCAGCCGGCGCGTGTCTAGCCGCCTCCGCCTAGCGTTCGCGACGCTCGCCGCCGCGCTCGTCTGCGTGCCGTCCGCGGGGGCAGCGCGCGGCATGCTCGTCGGGCTGCTCGACGAGGCCGCGCTCTACGACGATCCGGCGTACGTCTTCCCCCTCATGGAGCAGGCGCGCACGCAGGTGCTGCGGCTGAACCTGTACTGGGGCGGACGCAGCGGCGTTGCGAAGCGGCGGCCGCAGAGCTCGACGAACCCGGACGATCCGGCGTACGACTGGTCGCTCTACGACCGCACGGTCAACTACGCCGCGCAGCACAAGATCCGGCTCGTCTTCTCGATCTACGGAACGCCCGGCTGGGCGAACCGCAATCGCGGGCTGAACGTGCCGCCGACGAGCATTGCCGACCTGCGCAACTTCGCGTACGCCGCGGCGAAGCGCTACAGCGGCGGCCACTTCGCCGCCGACGGGCGTACGCTGCCGCCCGTCCGCTTCTGGCTGGCGTGGAACGAGCCGAACTATCCGATTGGGCTCAAGCATCAGTACCGGCGCGTGCGCGGACGCTGGGTCGTCCAGAGCGCGATCGACTACGCGAAGATCTGCCGGGCGGTCCACCAGGGCGTGCACCGCACGCTCGTCAAGGGCGAGCGCGTCGGCTGCGGCGTCACCGGCCCGCGCGGGAACAACCAGCCGCGCTCGTCGCGGCCGACGGTTGCCCCCCTCGCGTTCATGCGCGCGCTCAAGTCGGCGGGACTGCGCGCGAACGAGTTCGACGCGTACGCGCACCACCCGTACTACGGCCGTCGCACCGAGGCACCCACGACCCGGCCCGCGTCCACCGCCGTCACGCTCGCGAACATCGACGTGCTCGTCTCCCAGCTGACGAGGCAGTGGGGCCGCAAGCGGGTCTGGATCACCGAGTACGGCTACCAGACGAACCCGCCCGACCGGGCGTTCGGCGTCTCGTACGCGAAGCAGGCCGCCTACCTGAAGCAGGCCTTCGCGATGGCGCGGAAGCATCCGCGGATCGACATGATGGTCTGGTTCCTGCT
>JAICPI010000087.1 GCA_025929895.1 Thermoleophilia bacterium | reverse complement strand
GGCGTCGTCAACGTCGAGGAGGGTCAGACCTTCGGTCTCGAGCTCGAGTTCACCGAGGGCATGCAGTTCGACAAGGGCTACCTGTCCCCGTACATGATCACGGACGCCGAGCGCATGGAGGCCGTGCTCGACGACCCGTACATCCTGGTCGCGAACCAGAAGATCGGCGCCGTCAAGGATCTCCTGCCGATTCTCGAGCAGGTCATCCAGGCCGGCCGCCCGCTGCTGATCGTGGCGGAGGACGTCGAGGGCGAGTCGCTCGCGACGATCGTCGTCAACAAGCTGCGCGGGACGTTCACCGCCGTCGCCGTCAAGGCGCCGGGCTTCGGGGATCGTCGCAAGCGCATGCTCGAGGACATCTCGATCCTCTCCGGCGGCGAGGTGATCACGGAGGAGATGGGCCTCAAGCTCGAGAGCACGAAGCTCGCACAGCTCGGCCGCGCCCGCAAGGTCGTCGTCGACAAGGACTCGACCACGATCATCGACGGCGCCGGCGACGCGGAGGCGATCAAGGGCCGCATCAAGCAGCTGAAGGCGGAGATCGAGAACACCGACTCCGACTTCGACCGCGAGAAGCTCCAGGAGCGTCTCGCGAAGCTGGCCGGCGGCGTCGCCGTGATCAAGGTCGGCGCTGCGACCGAGACCGAGATGAAGGAGAAGAAGCACCGCGTCGAGGACGCGCTCCAGGCCGCTCGCGCGGCGCTCGAGGAGGGGATCGTCTCCGGCGGCGGTGTCGCGCTCCTGAACGCGGTCGACTCGATCAAGCTCGACACGTTCGAGGGCGACGAGAAGACGGGTGCGGCGATCATCGCGCGTGCGATGCAGGAGCCGCTCCGCCAGCTCGCGGAGAACGCGGGCCTCGAGGGCTCGGTCGTCGTCGACAAGGTCCGCTCGTCGAAGCCGGGTCAGGGCCTGAACGTCGACACGGGCGAGGTCGAGGACCTGATCGCGTCGGGGATCACCGACCCGACGATGGTCGTGCGCTCGGCGCTCCAGAACGCGGCGTCGATCGCGAAGAACATCCTCACGACCGAGGCGATCGTCGCCGAGGCGCCCGAGAAGCCGGGCGCCGGTGCCGGCATGCCGGGTGGCATGGGCGGGATGGGCGACATGATGTAAACGCCTGAAGATCGCGCTTCGCGCTCGATCTTCAGTCGTAGGAGAAAGGGCCGGCAAAGCCGGCCCTTTCTCTTGGTCCGAACCGTCTCCGGTTAGCCGGTGGTTACAAACCCGAAGATGCTCTGGTCCAGGCCGCCCGCGTTCGGGCAGTTGTCCGGGCCCCAGGCTCCGCTTGCGAACACGCGGCACTGGATCGGGTCGAAGCCGTCGGTGCCGTCGCCGTTCGTGTAGCGCGGATCGGTTCCGCTGACGGTCTCGCGCTCGTCCGTCCAGTCCATCAGGACGACGCCGCCGGACGCGTCGATGTAGTTGTAGTCCCCGAAGAACGGGACGTCGCGGTTCCCGAACTGCTCGTACTGCGGCATCGTCTCGACGGTCGAGACGATCGAGCTCGTCCACGACGCTCCGTCGTTCGACGACGTCGCGTGGACGGCCGCGAGACCCTGTCCGGCCGCGGGGCCGCAGCGTACGCTCCCTGGCGGGGGCGATCCGACCCAGCGGTTCGAGAACGGCACCGTTCGGAAGTCGCCTCCCGACGGCGTCGAGGGCGGGCCGGCCGCGCAGTCGTTCCGGCTGTCCTGCCAGACCGCGTGGAGCCTGCCGTTGTCGGCGTCGATGTCCGGGAAGAACTGGTGCCCCTTCAGCTGCGGATCGATGCGGGCAGGGGCCGTCCAGCTCGCGCCGCCGTTCGTCGTCTTCGTGAAGTAGATCGACGCCTGGCTGCCGATGCCGGCCTCGATCGAGCCGTACGACGTGCCGGTCGGCGTCTGGCTGCCGGGCACCGAGCCGTCGTAGACGACGTACGCAGCGTTCGGGTTCCCCGCCGGCGTCGGGTCGGCCGTGATGCGGACCTGACTCGCCGACCGCGCGAAGACGTACCCCGACGAGCACGCGAACGGTCCGTCGCCGCAGTCACGTGCGTGGAACGCGGGCTCCGGACCGGCGCAGCCGCCGAGCGTGTAGTCGGCCGCAGTGCAGCCGGTGAAGCGCGCCTGTCCCGCAGCCTCCGGCGACCCGAAGTGGTCGGTGAGGTCCCAGTGCAGGAACTCGGCTGCGACCTCGGGTTTCGTGAACTGCTTGCCGCCGTCGGTCGACTTCACCCATACGACCGCGTTGTCCTGGGCCTGCGCGCTCTGCTGGTTGAACTCGAATTGCCGCCAGGCCACGAAGACGGTTCCGTTCCGCGTGACGGCGATGTCGCAGAACTGGTTGCCGTGCACGCCGTCCGAGATCTTCTGCGTCTTGAACGTGCGTCCGCCGTCCGTGGAGGTGGCGAGCTCCACGAAGTTGTTGCTGCCGCTCGGCACGAAGCGCGCCCAGCAGATGTAGACGTTGCCGGCGTGAGGGCTGTTCGCGCCCTTGTCGACCTCGATCTGCACCTTATCCTCGAAGATGCCGCCGAAGAACGGCGTCGGCGTGCCGCGGGACACGATGGTCGTGAACTCGTAGTCCGGCACGGTCGAGACCATCGGCCAGCCGTAGCGAGCGACCCAGATCGAGCCGTTCGTGGGACTGACGCGGTTGAACGCGATCCCTGCGAAGTAGAGGTGATCCTCGTTGTCCCAGGCCTGCACCGGGTCGCCCGCACCGGTCGTGAAGCGGAAGAGCGGCGAGGCCTGGCCCTCGGCGGACGTGTCGGTCGAGTAGCCGGGCAGGAGGCTGTTCACCCAGCTCGCGCCGCCGTTCGACGAGTAGTAGAAACCGGCCCACGAGTCGCCGGTCGTCTGCACCGGGCAGTAGTCGTTCGCGCCCGCCGTCATGTGCATGGGGTTGTTGGGCGCGATCGACGCCGCCGGCTCGTTCTGCTGCCGCTCGCCGCTCCCGTCGCCCTCGGGCGCCGGTGTGGTCGCGTCGCTCGAGCAATCGGCGATCGTGACGTCCGTGCCCCCGTCGTGGCGCACGTACGGCTGGTCGCTGATCTCGACATCGGCCGCCGCCGGTACGGCGAACACGCACGCGACGAGGGCCGCGAGCGTGATCGCGAGTCTCCACTTCGTCATGTGAACTCCCCTCTCTGATGACGAAACGAGGGGTCCTACCCCTGCCGCTCGGCCGTTCAAACGACCCCCAAAAAGCAAAGAGACCGGCGAGGGGGCCGGGCTTTGGCGTGGGGGGAACGGCCGGTTCCCCCCACGAGCCCCTCTCCCCGACCAACGGAGTTCGAACGGGCAAGGGCCGGCAAAGCCGGCCCTTCGTGCGTCCGTGAACGTCCGCGATGGCCAGGATGCGAACCGTTGATAGAAGTGTCCCCAGGCCTCTGACTTTGCGCGCGCACACGCGTCGCGCTCAATTCACTCACGTGCAAAAGCAAAGAGACCGGCGAGGGGGCCGGTCTCTTCAGGGGGTGGGGGAGGGTGGGTCACGCCACGTATCGGCCCTGGCAGCCGAGGCCTTTACCCCGTTCGAGTGATTCCTGCGCGCGGTCGCGGAGGCGGGGCTTTGCCCCGCCGGGAGCTCTAGCCCGAGAGGGTGAACTGCGAAGAAGGAGGGGGCTCGTGGGGGAACCACGGGTTCCCCCATGGCTCAAAAGCCGTATCTCTCCTCTTTCCAGGGATCCGCCTCGTTGTGGTAGCCGTAGCGCTCCCAGAACCCCGGCTGGTCGGTGGCGCGGAGCTCGAGCGCGCGGAGCCACTTCGCGCTCTTCCAGAAGTACTTGCCCGGGATCACGAGGCGGAGCGGCCACCCGTGCTCGGGCGTGAGCGGCTCGCCGTCGGCGTGCGTCGCGAGCAGCGCGAGGTCGTGCTCGAGGTACTCGAGCGGGACGTTCGCCGTGAAGTCCTGCTCGGCGTGCGCGACGACGTAGCGTGCGCTCGGCTTCGGCCGGACGAGCTTCGCGAGCTCGCGCCAGTGGACGCCGCCGAAGCGGGTGTCGAACCGGCTCCAGCGCGTGACGCAGTGGATGTCCTGCACGTTGTCCGACTGCGGCAGCTCGCCGAGCTGCTCCCAGGTCAGCGTGAGGGGATTCTCGACCTCGCCGAAGACGCGGAAGTCCCAGGTGGCGAGGTCGGTCCGGGGGACCGTGCCCGCGTGCAGCACCGGCCACTTCTCGGTCAGGTACTGCCCGGGCGGCAGGCGTGCGGGGTCGTAGCCGGCCTCGGCGACCTTCTTCTCCGCTCTGCCCCGGAACACGCGGCCTACACTAACCAGCATGCCGCTCCTCACTGCGAAGCGGCCCCGCTCGTTCGTGCGCGTCGCGGGGCCGGACGCCGCGGACTATCTCCAGCGGATGCTCTCGAACGACGTCGAGGCGCTCGCGGCCGGAGAGAGCTGCGAGGCGCTCCTGCTCACGGCGAAGGCGCGGGTGATCGCGCCGCTCCGCGTGCTCCGGACCGCCGACGACTCGTTCCTGCTCCTGACCGAGCCCGAGCTGGGCGAGCGGGTGCGACACGAGCTGACGCGCCTGCGCTTCGCCGCCAAGGCGGCGGTGGAGCTCGAGGAACACGACTCGACGCTCGTCTTCGACGAGCCGCCGCCCGGCGGCATCGAGAACGCAGAGTACGGCCGCCCCGCGTGGGAGGTCCTCGACGCGGACGTGAACGGCGAGCTCGTCGGCGACGCCGAGCTCGAGCGCATGCGCATCGAGGCAGGCACACCGCGGTACGGGCGCGAGATCGACGACCGCGTGCTACCCGCGGAGGCCGGCCTGACCGACCGCGCGGTCTCGTTCACGAAGGGTTGCTATCCCGGCCAGGAGCCGATCGCGCGCCAGCACTACCGCGGCAAGGTGAACCGGACGTTGCGCGTCCTCGAGGTCACCGGCGCTCCCGCTCCCGACTCGGAGATCCGGCTCGAGGAGAAGGTCGTCGGGCGCGTGACGAGCGCGGTGCCGGGGCTGGCGCTCGGCTACGTCAGGACCGAGGTCGCCGAGGACGCACCGCTCGAGATCGACGGCGCAGTAGCCCGGCTACACTGACCGCTCCCCGCGCCCGTAGCTCAGGGGATAGAGCGCTGCCCTGCGGAGGCAGAGGTCGCAAGTTCGAATCTTGCCGGGCGCACTCGCGACGAAAATCGGGCGCCTGCGGCGCCCTCGATTTTCGTCGCATCGTCCTTCTCCCAGCTCGCTCGTGAGCGATGCCGGGCGGAGCCCGCCATCGCGGCGAAGACACTCAGTTCGAGGTCGTTTCTCCGTGCGGGGCGCCGACCGGCTTCGATTCCGGTGAGCCGCGCGAGCGCAGGTAGATCGTGAACACGGCCATCGTGCCGACGGCGAGGAACTCGGACTGCCAGTTCTGGAGCGTCTTCTCCCAGAAGTCCGGTTCGGGCAGATACGTGCCCCAGGAGACCGTCGCCGCGCCGTGCTGCGACTGCTCTTCGTTGAACGAGCGCCACGCCGTCACCGACTCTGCGCGAGCCACGAGGCGAGGAAGATCAGCGCCATCGTCAGCACGAGCGAGTGAGAGTAGATCGCGGTCCGCCAGCCTCGCGCTCGCGCCCAGGCAGGCGCGTCGTCCGGGGCGTACCCGCCGATCCGCTCCTTCTGGTCCGACTCCTGGCCCGACTCCTCGGGTGGCTTCGACTCTGCCGACCCCCGCTGCACGAGCCAGATCGTCGCGAGGATGAAGAGCGTGAACTGGAGGAACTCCGATTGCCAGTTCTCCATGACGGCCTGCCCGAAGTCGGACGAGGTGACGTAGCGGAACCAGGAGATCGTCGGCTCGTCGTGCTCGGCGGCCTCCGCGTTGAACACGCGCTGGCCGGCGAGCGACTGCCCGATCAGCGACGCGAGGAACAGGACGAGGAAGCAGATCGAGAGCGAGCTCTCGAAGGCCCAGCGGCGCAAACGGCAGCCGGGCAGTAGGAGCGGTCCCCACGCCGCCGAACGTGACGCCGTGGCGGACATCCCGCAGGCGTTGACGTTCGCGGAGAATCGAGACGCGACCGAGGTCTACGAGCTGTCTGCCCGGCGGCTCTTCTTCGGCCTGGTGACCGTCGTGCTCCTGCTCGGGCTCGTGAACGCCTTCGGCCAGAGCCCGGTGGGGTCGCGGGTCGCGTCGTCCGCAGCGACGCTCGAGGTGTCGGCTCCCACCGACGTTCGCGGCGGGCTCTACTTCCAGGGACGCTTCCGGATCAGGGCGCACGACGCGATCCGGAACGCGACGCTCGTGCTCGACTCCGGCTGGGCCGAGTCGATGCACATCAACACGATCGAGCCGGCGCCCGTCGAGGAGACGAGCCGCAACGGCGACCTCACGCTCGCGTTCGGACCGCTCGCGACCGGCGACCTCTTCACGGTGTATCTCCAGTTCCAGGTCAACCCCACCAACCTCGGCGTGCGCTCGCAGGATGTGCGGCTGTACGACGACACGGAGCTGCTCGCAACGGCGGAGCGAACGGTGACGATCTGGCCCTGACATGGACATCGTCACACGCGCCACCGTGCTCTTCCTCTTCGTCTTCCTGGTCACGAGGCTGATCGGCCGTCGCGAGCTGGCATCGCTCGAGCCCTTCGATCTCATCCTGCTCGTCGTCGTCGGAGATCTGATCCAGCAGGGAATCACGCAGAGCGACATGTCGGTCGTGGGCGCCGTGCTCGCCACGGGCACGTTCGCGGTGCTCGTGCTCGCCGTCTCGTACGTGGGCTTTCGCTTCCCACGGCTCCAGCCGCTGCTCGACCCTCAGCCGCTGATCGTCGTCCAGGACGGCGAGGTGATCGAGAAGAACCTCCGCAAGGAGCGGATGACCTTCGACGAGCTGCTCGCGGAGGCGCGTCAGCAGCAGATCGCGTCGCTCGACGAGGTCCGCTGGGGCGTGCTGGAGTCGAACGGCAAGGTCAGCTTCGTCAAGAAGACCTGACGTGCCGCTCTACCTCACGGAGTCGGAGATCGCGGAGTTGTTGACGCCGGCCGACGCGCTCGGCGCGATCGAGGCGTGCTTCGAGCGGCTCGCCCGCGGCGCGGTCGAGAACCGACCACGCGAGCGCCTCGCGCTCGAGGACGGGGTCTTCGCGGTGATGGCCGCGACCGACGCGGAGCTCGGACTCGCGGGCGTGAAGACCTACACGTGGCTGCCGGCGGGCACGCCGTTCGTCGTCGTCCTCTTCGACCTCGAGCGCGCGGAGGTCGCGGCGGTGCTCGAGGCGGACAAGCTCGGCCAGCTCCGCACCGGCGCGGCGAGCGGCGTCGCCGCGCGGCAGCTCGCGAAGGCCGACCCGCGCTCGCTCGGCGTGATCGGCTGCGGCTGGCAGGCCGAGTCGCAGGTGGCGTGCATCCGCGAGGCCTGCCCGACGATCGAGCGCGTCGTCGCCTACTGCCGGAACGCGCGGCGGCTCGACGCGTTCTGCCAGCAGGTGGGCGCGGAGGCCGGCGAGACCCACCGCGATGCGGGCGAGCAGGACGTCGTCGCGACGGTGACGACGTCGAAGGACCCGGTCCTCCGAGGCGAGTGGCTCCAGCCTGGCGCCCTGGTCTGCGCGGTCGGCGCGAACGAGGCCGGCGCGCGGGAGCTCGACAACACCGTGATCGAGCGCGCGACCTTCGTCTGCTGCGACTCGCGGGCGCAGGCACGGCGGGAGTCGGGTGACCTGATCGAGCCCGTGCAGCAGGGTCTGCTCGACTGGCTGGAGGTGCACGAGCTCCAGGACGTCGTCGCGGGCGAGCTCCGCGGCCGCGACTCGGACGACGACATCGTCGTGTTCAAGTCGAACGGGATCGCGGCCTGGGACGTGGCGATCGCCGCCGCCGCGATCGAGCTGGCGCGCGAGCGCGGCGTGGGCCGAGACCTCTAGCTCGAGCTCATCGTCGTCCGCACCGACTCGATCGTGTCGTTGCCGATCGCGCGGACGAGATCGGGGTTCTCGAGCAGGCGTTGCAGCTGGTGCGGCGTCGTCCGGTT
>JAICPI010000081.1 GCA_025929895.1 Thermoleophilia bacterium | reverse complement strand
GGAGGAAGCGCGCCGGCGCGTGCTCGAGCGCTTCTCGACCGAGCGGATGGTCGCGGAGACGCTCGCGCTCTACGGGATCTCGTAGAGCGCGTAGCTTTCGTTCTCGTAGGCCCGCCTGAACGAGGCCGGCACCTGCTCCCGCACTCGGGTGACCGCGTAGAACGACCCGAAGTCGTCCGACGCCTCGACCTCGTCCGGCCCTCGCTGGCCCTCGAGCACCGAGCGGTTCGCCGCCAGCCGCTCGTCGCGCTCGTCCGGCACCGCAACCAGGCGCCCGTCGTACCAGCCGGCGATGTAGAGCTGCCGGCCCGCGATCGAGGGGTAGTTGTTCCAGCCCGCGTGCGGCGTCACCTCGAGGCCCGTAAGGGACGTGAACACGAGTGCGTCGCGCGGCACGCGGTCGCGGACGACGGTCCAGATGTCGTGGTCGTCGGGCGTCAGCGTGACGGCGGGAGTGCCGACGGCGAACTGCCCGCGCGCGAGCGAGACCGCCGCGGCGACGACGGCCACGGCACCGAGCGCCGGGACCGTGACGCGGGCGGACCGCCGCGAGACCGCGCCCGCTGCCGCGACCGCGACGAGCCCGGCGAGGCCGAGGAGGGCGACGTCGGCGAGCGCGAGGAGACACGCCGACACGGCGGCAGCGGCGGCGAGCATCGTCTCCTTCGGTCGCGCGCCGGCGAACGGGCACAGCCCGACGAGCGCGAGCAGGGCGAGCGCGAGCCCGGGCCGGGCCCCGAGCACGTCGCGCAACGGCACCGAGAGGCCGATCAGGACCGCGGCGGCGAGCAGGAGGCGGTCAGCCCTGCCGCCCCGGCGAAGCTCGAGCGCGACGACGAAGACCGCGGTCCCGAGCGCGATGTCGAACGCGTACCCAGCGACGAACCAGACGATCGGCACGACGAGCCCGACCGCCGCGGCGAGCGCGAACCAGCGGCGGCGCAGGAGCCCGACGAGCAGTAACACGTCGCCCACCATCAGGGCGGCCAGGCCGAGCGTGCGGGGATTGACGTCGCCGTCCCGGACCGCGCGAGCGACATCGAGCGGGAGCGACTTCGGCTCGAGCAACGTCGAGTACCAGCCCGCCGTCAGGAAGAGGAGGGCGACCACGGCACCCGCGCCGAGCGCGAGCAGCGCCGTCCCGATCGCAACCAGCCGCCGGAAGTCGGGGCGGCGGCGGGTCCGCTCGACCACGGCGGCGAGGAGCAGGATCCCGAGCGGGACGATCCCGAGCACCTTCGTGAACAGGAAGTCGAACGCGATCACGGCGCCGAGCGTCGCCAGCCAGAGCGGCGAGACCGGATCCCGCCAGATCCTGTGCAGCGAGAAGGCGAGCGGAAGCGCGAACGCCGCCGGAGGCGTCTCGGTCACCCAGGTCGGGTAGACGACGATGCCGAGCGCGAGCAGCGCGACCGTGAGCGCCGTCGTCGCGTCGAGCGTGCCGGGCTGCTCGGCGACGAACGCTGCGAAGCCGGCGCAGAGGCTCGCGAGCGCGAACGCGGGGAGGGTCGCCGCGTTGTACAGAACGGGATCGAACCCGGGCAGCACGTCGAGCGCGGCGCCGACGAAGCTCGTTCCCGCCTCGGCGTAGATGATCCGCTGACCCGCGACGAGCAGGTCGTAGAACGGCGCGATGCTCTGGCTGGCCGAGACGACCTTGTCGACGTAGAACAGCATCCCGCCGTAGGCGGCGGAGTCGAGCTCGTCCGTCGGCCCGTGCAGGAGCGCGCCCAGTCCGAGCCCGAAGCCGGCGCTGCCGCCGACCGCGAGCACGGCGTGGACGGAGGACACGGACGGCAGGCGCACGCGCGAGCCCCAGGCGAGCAGCGCGAGGAGCGCGACCGAGACGATCCCGAGCGGCCGCCAGAGGAGCGGCGGCACCGCCGCGACCATGACGACGAGCAGCCCGAGCGGGTAGGCGTCGGTCAGCGAGCGCGGTGACGCGGCGCTGCCGCGGATGCGGCCGAGCAGGCCGAGGCCGACGAGCCAGACGAGCGCCGCGAGCGCGAGACCGATGGCCGCGTGGTAGACGACCGAGGCGCCGACCGCGAGCATGGCCTCTAGCGCTGGAGCGCGAGTGGGTCGATCGGCTCGTGCGTGGCCGTCGTGATCCCGTGCGCCTCGCGGATCACGTACAGCGGCCGCGCCTTCACCTCGTCGTAGATGCGGCTGATGTACAGGCCCAGCATCCCCATCAGCGTGAGCTGGATGCCGCCGAGGAAGGAGACGACGACGAGGATGGACGTCCAACCGGGAACCGTGAACGCGCCGGCGAGTCGCGCGACGACGGCGAACAGGCCGACCACGAACGCGAGCGACGAGAAGAGGAACCCGCCGACGAGCGCGAGCCGGAGCGGCGCGTTCGAGAAGCTGATCAGGCCGTCGGCCGCCAGGCGGAGCGACTTGCGGAACGAGTACTTCGGCTCGCCCGCGAAGCGCTCCGGACGGTGATACGGCACGCCCACCTGTCGGAAGCCGACCCAGCTGAACATCCCCCGGACGTAGCGCGTGCGCTCGCGCATCGAACGGAAGGCGTCGAGGGCGGCCCGGTCGACGAGCCGGAAGTCGCCGGCGTCCAGCGGCATGTCGACGCTCGCGATCCGGCGCAGCAGGCGGTAGAACCAGGCGGCGGTCGTCCGCTTCAGCCACCGCTCGCCCTCGCGCTGCTCCCGCACCGCATAGACGACCTCGTAGCCCTCCTGCCAGCGCGCGACGAGGTCGGGAACGACCTCGGGCGGATCCTGGAGGTCCCCGTCCATGACGATCACGGCGTCGCCGGTCGCGAAGTCGAGGCCTGCGGTGATCGCGACCTGGTGCCCGAAGTTGCGCGCGAACCGGATCACCTTCACCCTGGGATCGCCGCGCTGGAGCTCGACGAGGAGGTCGCCCGTCCCGTCGAAGCTGGAGTCGTCGACGTACAGGAGCTCCGAGGTGCCGTCGAGGCCGTCCATCACCGCCGACACCCGCCGGTGCAGCTCCGGCAGCGACTCCCGCTCGTTGAAGACGGGAATCACGAATGAGTACCGTGGGCGGTCGATCGTCCGATCGTAGCGACCGCCCAGAACGGCCAGCCCGTCCCCGAGCCGCCGGGCGCTGTTAATAGTGAGCGCCGTGCCGATCGCATCCCTCTCCAAGCTCGACGCGTACCGCCGCTCGTTCCGCGTCCGTGCGCAGAACGAGCGCGACTACCGCGCGTTCCGACGCGAGTACGAGGAGATCCTTCGGCCGAGGCCGCCTGCGACGGACGGGATCGCGCTGATCGCGAGCCTGAGCTACTCGACGTACCAGGCGAAGCAGGAGGGCATGTTCGCGAAGGCCTTCCAGCTCAAGGGCCTCGAGCCCGTCGTCGTGACGCTCCCGGACGCCCGCAACACCCGCCGCTTCCACGAGCTGTTCGGGATCGAGCAGTTCGTCACCCTCGAGGAGTACCTGACCCCGGAGCTCGAGGACGAGGCGCAGGCGACCGCGGCCGACCTGCACGGCTCCGTCGCCGGCCCCGCCGACCTGAAGCAGCTCCGCTACGAGGGCGCGGATGTCGGCCGCGAGGCGCTCTCGACCGTCTCTCGCTACCTGCACGACGGCGGGGTCGATCTCGACGACCCGCGTGCGCGCGAGCTGCTCGGCAGCCTGCTGCACTCGGCGGTGCGCACGGCGATCGCGTCGAAGCGGATGCTCGACGAGCTGCGGCCGCAGCTCGTCCTCTTCAACGAGCGCAACTACGCGGGCGAAGGTCCGCTCTGCGACATCGCCCTGCTGCGAGGCGTCGACGTGATCCAGTTCGTCGGCGGGTTCGAGGACGACACGACCGTGTTCAAGCGCTACACCGAGGAGACGAAGGCGATCCACCCCCGCTCGCTCTCGGAGGAGTCGTGGCGGCGAGTGCAGCAGATCCCCTGGACGCCCGAGCGCGAGCACGAGCTCGAGGCGGAGTTCGCGCGGCGCTACGACCGGGACGCGACCTTCCTCGCCCGCTGGAACCAGGGCTGGACGCGCCCGCAGAGCCGCGGCGAGATCGTTGGCAAGCTCGACCTGGACCCGGACAAGCGGACCGCCGTCGTCTTCGCGCACGTGCTCTGGGACGCGAACATGTTCTTCGGCCGCGACCTTTTCGCGGATCAGGAGGAGTGGTTCGTCGAGACCGTGCGCGCGGCCTGCGCGAACGACCGGGTCAACTGGCTCGTCAAGCTCCATCCGGCGAACGTCTGGAAGCGGCGGCGCGACGGCGTCTCGGGCGAGCTCGACGAGCACCAGGCGATCCGCGAGCACGTCGGGGAGCTGCCGGCGCACGTCAAGCTGCTCGAACCCGACACGGACATCTCGACGTGGTCCCTGTTCGACGTCACCGACGTGGGCGTGACGATCCGCGGCTCGGTCGGCTTCGAGCTCCCGTGCCTGGGCAAGCCCGCGCTCACCGCCGGAACGGGCTTCTACTCGGGGCGCGGCTTCACGATCGACTCGGACACGCGCGAGGAGTACCTCTCACGGCTCGCCCGGATCGAGGAGGCCGAGGCGCCGACCGCCGAGCAGATGGAGCTCGCCCGCAAGCACGCGTACGGGCTCTTCCGGCTTCGCCAGACCCACTTCACGAGCTACCGCTCGGTCTACAAGCCCGTCGAGCGCGTCGACGACCCGTCCGAGGCGTCCATCGAGGTGCGCGTGGGCTCCGCAGATGAGCTCGCGCGCGCGCAGGACCTACGGCGACTCGGCGACTGGGCCGTCGACACGCGCGAGCTCGACTACCTCGAGCTGTAGGTCGTTCGTGTCGATCCTCGGCAGCTCGAGGAGCGGGTCGTCGCGGGTGGCTCGCCGCGGGTCGGTCGTGAGCGCGGCGGCGCAGCCGAGCCCGCGGAGGAGCGCGAGCGTGGTCGCGTCCCTGCTGCCGTACGGGTAGCAGAGCGCCCACGTCCCCCCGACGAGCTCCACGAAGCCGCGGGTCCGCTCCAGCTCGTCCCTCTGGGCCGGCTCGTCGAGCAGGCCGAGGCGACGATGGCGCCAGCCGTGGCCGATCACCTCGTGGCCGCGCGCGACGAGCTCTCGGCACTGCGCGACCGTGAGGTAGAGCTCGTCGGCGAAGGCGCGCTCGTCCTCGGTGACGTGCTCGCGGAAGAGCGCGTCGAGGATCGCCCGGCGCTGCTCGTCGGGGAGCCCGTCCTGGAGCGCGCGCTTGACGAACACCGTCTCGGGCGGGTCGAAGCGATGCGGCGGCGTGTTGTCGGCCCAGATGCGTTCGGGATCCTCGACGCGCTCGAGGATCCCGTCGCCGAGCGCCTCGTGGTCGTCGGTCGCCGCGAGCAGGAACTGCGTCTTCTGCACGTCGAGCGGACGGCGCTCGGCCACCGCCTCGCCCGGCGGACAGAACACGCCGCTAAGGCCGCGCGTCTCGAGCGCCGGTGCGACGGTGCCGAGGTGCTCGGCGAGCCCGTCGTCGAAGGTGAGCAGGCAGGCGTCGTCGGGCCACCCGCCGCGCACGACGTCGTCGAGCCGAACCGGGGAGTAGCGCGCCGCGACGTGGTCGAGCTCCCGCTCGAAGTCGCCGACCGTCCGCGCATGGACGCGCGCGCCGTCGCGCACGTAGTGGTACATCACGATCGTCAGCACGGCTCTAGGCGCGCTCGTACACCGCGACGAACGCGGTCGAGAACGCCAGACCCGCGGGGGAGCGCTCGAGCGCACGCTGCCAGGCACGGGCGAGCGCGTTGTACGTCCGTGGCGCGAGCGGCTCGAGCGCCGGCGGGAGCGGGTGCGGGTGGAGCGCGAGCACCTCGACCGCGCGCAGGCCGTGGGGCGCGGCCGCCTCGTCGAGCTCACGGGGCGTGTGTTGGCGCCGGCCGCGCTGAAACGCGCGGCGGTGGTCGTGGAGCTCCGGCGGCGGGACGTCCCGGTCGGCCTGCGCGGCGCGTTCGAGCTCGTCCGCCGACGCGGCGACGGACTCCGCGAGGGCGTGCAGCTCCCCCGGCTGCGCGCGGGCGAGGGCGATGCGCAGCTCTGCGAGCAGCCGCGGCAATTCGGTCTCCTCCGCGGTGTACTCGTTCGCGCTCAGGAGGTTGTAGAGGCGGTTGCGGCAGGAGACCGCGAGGCGCCCGCCGGGCCGCAGCAGCCGAGCGGCCTCGGCGAAGAAGCCGTCGTCGTCGGGCAGGTACTCGACGAGGCCGAGCGCGGTGACCGCGTCGAGCTCGCCCGAGGGCAGGCCCGACTCGTCGTAGGACGCGATGATCCAGTCGAGCTCGAGATCGCCGGCGTTCGCGCGCGCCTCCTCGATCATCCCCGGCGCGTTGTCCACCCCGACGGCGCGCCAGCCGAGCTTCGCCGCGTGGACGCAGAGCTGTCCGCCGCCGCACCCGAGATCGACGAGGCGTGCGCCGTCCCTCATCGCGGGCGCCACGCCCTCGATCGCGAGCCGGACGCGCTCGGCGCCGACCGGGAACCGCACCTCTTCGTCGTAGGCCGCCTCGACCCACGCGTGCGCGTGCCGGTCGAAGTAGTCCTTGACGTAATCCTTCACGGCGCGACGCTAGCATCGCTCGCCATGGCTGTCTTCGTCGTTGCCGAGGCCGGGATGACCCACGACGGGAGCCTCGGGCACGCGATCAGGATGGCCGAGGTCGCGGCCGAGTGCGGCGTCGACGCGGTCAAGTTCCAGCTCCACGACGCGGAGGCCGAGACGACGCGCGACGCGCCCTCGCCGCCGTACTTCCAGGGCGAGAGCCGCTACGAGTACTTCCGTCGGACCGCGTTCGACGACGAGCAGTGGGCCGCGCTCAAGCAGGCGTGCGAGGCCGCGGGCGTCGAGTTCCTCTGCTCGGTCTTCTCGACGCGCGCGGTCGAGCGGCTCGAGCGGCTCGGCGTCGCGCGCTACAAGATCGGTTCCGGCGAGGTCACGAACCTCGAGCTCGTGCAGGTCGTCGCCGCGACGGGGAAGCCGGTCCTGCTCACCTCCGGGATGTCGTCGTGGCCCGAGCTCGACGCGGCGGTGGGCGCGGCCGGCGCCGACGTGACCGTGCTCCAGTGCACGTCGGAGTACCCGACGCCGGCAGAGCGCGTCGGACTGAACGTGCTCGCCGAGCTGCGCGAGCGCTACGGCAAGCCCGTCGGCTTCTCGGACCACACGCTCGGCAACTACGCCGCCTTCGCCGCGGTCGTCCTCGGCGCGATCGTGGTGGAGAAGCACTTCACGCTCTCGCGCGACCTCTACGGTCCCGACGCACGCTTCGCGAGCGAGCCGCACGAGCTCGAGGACCTCGTCGACGGCGTGCGCGAGCTCGAGGCGATGCTGGCGAGCCCGGTCGACAAGGACGACGTCGCGCAGCTCGCGGAGATGAAGCAGGTCTTCGAGAAGTCGGTCGTCTCGACGCGGGAAATTCCGGCCGGCGCCGAAATCTCCCGCGAGATGGTGGCGGCCAAGAAGCCCGGGACCGGCATCCCTGCCCGGATGCTCCCCGAGGTCCTGGGTCGGAAGGCGAAGGCCGACATCCCGGCTGACACCGTGATCACGGAGGATCTGCTCGCGTGAGGAAGGTCTGCGTCGTCGTCGGGTCGCGGGCGAACTACTCGAGCATCAAGTCGGCGATGCGCGCGGTCGAGGCGCACCCCGAGCTCGAGCTCCAGCTCGTCGTCGGCGCGTCCGCGCTGCTCGACCGCTACGGCAGCGTGGCCAACCTGATCGAGACGGACGGCTTCGAGGCCACGGAGCGCGTCTTCATGCTGATCGAGGGCGAGACGCCGTCGACGATGGCGAAGTCGACGGGGCTCGGACTGCTCGAGCTGCCGACCGCGTTCGAGCGCCTGCGGCCGGACGTCGTGATCACGGTCGGGGACCGCTTCGAGACGATGGCGACGGCGCTCGCGGCGACGTACATGAACATCCCGCTCGCGCACACGATGGGCGGAGAGGTCTCCGGGAACATCGACGAGTCGATCCGCCACGCGGTGACGAAGTTCGCGCACGTGCACTTTCCCGCCTCGCAGGGAGCAGCGGAGAGAATCGTGCGCCTCGGGGAGGACCCGGCGTCGGTGCACCTCGTCGGCTGCCCCCGGATGGACCTCGTCGCCGAGGTGCTGGACGGCGGCGGCGACGGGCTCAGCGACCTGTTCGCGACGGGCGTCGGCGGTCGCTTCAGCCTCGAGGAGCCGTTCCTGCTCGTCTCGCAGCACCCCGTGACGACGGAGTACGGCGACGGCAAGCGGCAGATCCAGGAGACGCTGAACGCCGTGCAGACGCTCGACGTGCCGGCGATCGTGCTCTGGCCGAACGCGGACGCGGGCTCGGAGCACATCGCGGCGGGGATCAGGCAGTTCCGCGAGCACAACGACGATTCCAAGCTCCACTTCTTCAAGAACCTCCCCACGGACGACTACGTGAAGCTGATGGCACGCACCGCGGCGCTCGTCGGCAACTCGTCGTCGGCGGTTCGCGAGGGCGCGTTCATCGGCACGCCCGCGGTGAACGTCGGGCCGCGCCAGGAAGGACGCGACCGCGGCTCGAACGTCGTCGACGTCGACTACGACGCCGGG
>JAICPI010000051.1 GCA_025929895.1 Thermoleophilia bacterium | reverse complement strand
GTTCACGATCGCGAACGGGATCGCGTACTGCGAGGCGGCGGTCGCCGCAGGGCTCTCGCCCGACGACTTCGGCGAGCGGCTCTCGTTCTTCTTCAACGCGCACAACCACTTCGTCCAGGAGGTCGCGAAGTTCCGCGCCGCGCGCCGCCTCTGGGCGCGGATCATGCGCGACCGCTTCGGCGCGACCAACCCGCGTGCGCAGGCGCTGCGCTTCCACGCGCAGACCGGCGGCTCGACGCTGACCGCCCAGCAGCCCGAGAACAACATCGTGCGCGTCGCGATCCAGGCGCTGTCCGCGGTCGCCGGCGGCGCGCAGTCGATCCACACGAACGCCTACGACGAGGCGCTCGCGCTCCCGACCGAGCAATCGGCGCGGATCGCGCTCCGCACGCAGCAGCTGCTCGCGCACGAGGCCGGCGGGACCGACACCGCGGACCCCTTCGGCGGCGCGTACTTCGTCGAAGCGCTGACGGACGAGCTCGAGCGCGCCGCGACGGAGCTGCTCGAGCGGATCGACGAGCTCGGAGGGGCGGTCGCTGCGGTCGAGCAGGGCTTCGTCCAGGGCGAGATCGAGCAGGCGGCGTTCCGCTACCAGCAGGAGATCGAGAGCGGCGAGCGCGTCGTCGTCGGCGTGAACCGCTACGTCGAGGCGGAGACGGAGCCGATCGAGCTCCACCGGCTCGATCCGGAGGCGGAGCGGCGCCAGCTCGAGCGCACCGCGCGGGTGCGGGCCGAGCGGAACGCCGAGGCGGCGCAGGCCGCCCTCGCGGAGGTCGGCCGCGTCGCGAAGGGAACCGACAACCTTCTCCCGCCGATGCGCGAGGCGCTCCGCGCGCGCTGCACGATCGGCGAGATCTGCGAGGCGCTCCGCGAGGAGTTCGGCACGTTCGACGCCTCGCGGGCGTAGGAGGGTTTGGCGGAACGCCCATCGCACCCCGACGGCACAGCGCCTATTTCGTCAAACTCTCCCGGCTACGCCGACGCGCCGGAGTAATGGCGCAGGCCGAAGCGCCAGAACCAGCGCGTGAACGCGAACAGCGCGGTGCCGAACGCGAACGAGAGCGCCAACGTGCCGGCGTCGAGACGCGAGGTCATCGCCTCCGCCGGCACGGTGACCGCGAAGGCGATCGGGACGAGGAAGGTCACCGTGTAGCGGAGCCAGAGCGGGTACACGCCCACGGGCCAGCGACCCGTCTGGTAGACGCCCTCGAAGAGCTCGAGCACGTGCTCCATCCGCACGATCCAGAACGACCCGGTCGTGATCAGCAGCCAGAAGCAGTAGATCATCACGCCGCCGAGCGAGAGTGCTGCGCCGAACGCGATCGCGTCGAGCGGGCCGACCGAACGCTCCACGCCGCCGAGCCCGACCGCCACGAGGATCGCGCCCGACACGAGGTCGGTCAGCTGCCAGATGCGGAACTGCCGAACGCTCACCAGCAGTTGCGCGTCCTCGGGCTTGGTCAGCGCGTAGTCGAGCGTCCCCTCGCGCACGTCCTCCATCAGCTGGACCATGTTCGGTTGGACGGCCGCGCGGATCGCGCCGCCGAGCAGGATCTGGATCCCGAGCACGGTCAGCAGCTCCGACTCGCTCCAGCCGTTCAGCTCATCAGTGTGCGAGTAGACGAGCGCGAGCACCGCGAGGCCCGTCCCCACCTGGATCAACGACTGGAACAGCTGCACGACGAAGTTGACGCGGTACTGAAGCTCGTTGAGAACCCCGACCTTCAGGAACAGCCAGGCGACGCGGGCCGCGCTCAACCACCCACCGCCGAGAAGCGCTTGATCGCCGCCCGCCACGCGATCCGGAAGGCGACGAACGAGATCGCGATCCAGAGCAGCTGCATCCCGAGCCCTCCGAGGAGCCACGCGGTCGAGCGGTCGCCGACCAGCGCGTCGATCGGGAAGAAGAACGCCCACTGGAACGGCAGGAAGGCGGCGACGGTCTCCACCCGGTCCGGCATCAGCGGCAGCGGTACGAGCCGGCCCGAGAGCAGGAGCTCGGTCGTGATGTAGAGATCGAAGATCGCGGCGCCGCGAGTCGTCCAGAAGCACAGCATCCCGAGCGTCGACTGGATCATCGTGCGGAGCAGGTACGCGCCCCAGATCGCGATCGAGAAGACGACCACCTCGAGCGGGGTCGGATCGACGGTCGGTTCGAACGCGATCGTCAGGCCCGCCGCGATCGGGAGCCAGAGGACGATCAGGACGAACTTCGATCCGGCGAACCATGCGAGGTCGTTGTGGAGCGGGTGCAGCGGGCGGAGCAGGTCCGCGGACATGCGACCTTCGCGAATCCGCCACTCCCAGTACGGCGCTCCGAAGACGATGTTCATGTTGCGGACGAGCGTCCAGACGATGTAGTACGCCGCGAACTCGCCGGTCGTGATCCCGTTGATCTCGCCGCCCGACTCGTTCGCGATCGTCGTCCAGACGACGAGGTACACGACGGGCTCTGCGACCATGCCGAGCATGTAGAAGTACTGCGCGACGCGGTACTGGAACTGGTTGACGATCGACGTCCGCATCATCGTCAGGTAGTAGTCGACGACCGAGCGAACGCGGCCGGCCTCGGGCAGCGTCTGCGTACTCATTTCGGTTCCGCGAACACGAGCTCGATCACGTCCTCGATCGGCGGATCGTGGACGGTGAGATCGGCGATCTTCTGCTCGACGAGCAGGCGGCCGGTGACGCGCGCCGTCTCCTCCTTCGGCACGCGCAGCACGACCCTGTCGCCCTCGCGCTCGACGACCTCGCCGTAGGCCTCGAGCGAGACGGCGCCGTCGAGGAGGTCGACGGCGATCGTCTTGTACGCGGCAAACTCCGCGCCGAGCCGAGCGAGATCGCCGTCGTAGAGGATCCGTCCGTGGTGGATGACGACGACGCGCCGGCAGAGTGCGACGACGTCGGCCATGTAGTGGCTCGTGAGGAGGACGGTTGCGCCGTAGCGCCGGTTGTAGTCGGCCACGAACGAGCGGATGCGCTTCTGCATCGTCACGTCGAGGCCGATCGTCGGCTCGTCGAGGAACAGCACCTGCGGCCGGTGCAGCAGCGAGCCGACGATCTCCACCTTCATCCGCTCGCCGAGCGAGAGGTTGCGCACGGGCTTGCGGACGAGGTCGCCGACGTCGAGGAGGCCGATCAGCTCGTCGCGCAGTGGCGTGAAGTCAGAGCGGCGGATGCGGTAGATCGCGCGGTTGAGCTCGAACGAGTCGAGCGCCGGAAGGTCCCACTGGAGCTGGTTGCGGTTGCCCATCACGAGCGTGATCCGGCGGAGGAAGTCGCGCTCGCGCTTCGACGGGACGTGGCCGAGCACGCGCGCCTCGCCGCTCGTGGGGTAGAGCAGCCCGGAGAGCATCTTCAGCGTCGTCGTCTTGCCTGCGCCGTTCGGCCCCAGGAAGCCGACGACCTCCCCTTCCCCGATCTCGAAGGAGATCTCCTCGACCGCGTGCACCTCGCGGTGCTTGCGCCGGACGAGCGCCTTGATCGACGCACGCAGCCCGGCCTCCCGCTCCGGGACCACGAACGTCTTCGTCAGCTCCGCTACCTCGACGACCGCCATGCGGCCCATAACGGTAAAGCTCCTGTCGAACGATGCGGATCCTGCTCGTCTCGCAGATGTACCCCGGCCCCGACGACCCGACCTCGGGGTCTTCGTCGAGCAGGTCGCCGACGCGCTGCGCCGACGGGGGCACGAGCTCGAGCTCGCCGTGCTCGACCGCCGCTCCGGCGGCAAGCTCCGCTACCTCGGGCTCGCGCGCCGGGCCCGGCGCGCCGCGCGGCCGGACGTGGTCTACGCGCACTTCCTCGTTCCCACGGGCCTGATCGCCGCGCTCGCGCAGCGCGCCCCGCTCGTGCTGACCGCGCACGGTCAGGACGTCGCGAACGTCGGCCGTGTCCCCGGCGTGCGCGCGGCGACGCGCTGGGCCGTTCGGCGGGCCGCCTCCGTCGTCGCGGTCTCGGACTACCTGCGCCGGGAGCTCGAGGCGAAGGTGCCCGAGGCGCGGGGGAAGACCGAGGTCGTCGACTGCGGTGTCGACCTCGAGCGGTTCGCGGTGCTTCCCGGCGTCACGGGCCCGCCCGCGTTCCTGTGCGTCGGGACGCTCAGCGAGCGCAAGAACGTCTCACGCCTCGCGCGGGCGTTCGCGCAGCTCGGCGAGGGCACCCTGACCTTCGTCGGCGACGGCCCGCTCCGCGGCGAGCTCGAGCGGCTGCCGTACGTGCGGCTCGTCGGCGCCGTCCCGCACGGGCAGATCCCGGCGCAGCTCGCCCGCGCGAGCGTCCTCTGCCAGCCGAGCCTCGTCGAGCCGTTCGGGCAGGCGCTCCTCGAGGCGATGGCGTCCGGCCGCTCGGTCGTCGCGACCCGGATCGGCGGCCCGCCGGAGTTCGTGCCGCCCGAGGCCGGCGTGCTCGTCGACCCGCTCGACGAGGCCTCGATCGCCGACGCGCTCCGCCGCGTCGCCGCGCTCCCCAGTCCGAACCCGGCGGCACGAGCGGCCGCCGAGCTGCACGACGTCAATGCGCAGGCGGGCCGTCTGGAGGCGATTCTGCTGCGAGCCGCTCGAGGTCGGCCAGCCTGACCTCGACGAGCGGACGGACGGAGTCCTCGAGCCCTGCCGCGCGCGCGAGCTCGAGCGCCTGCTCGTAGCTTTGCCGCACCTTGGCGGGGTCGACACCCTGCTTGAGCCGATTGTCACCGGTCACGAGGAGCTTGTGGATTCGGTCACGTTCCTCGCCGGACTTCACATTCGGAGCGTAACAGTGCACATTTCAACGAGTAGATGGCCAAGTCGAAGTCCGTCCGCACCCTGATCGCCGACGACCACCGCCTCTTCGCGGAGGCCCTCGAGGCGATCCTCTCGTCCGAGAAGCGGATCGCGGTCGTCGGCCACGCCAAGGACGGCAAGGAGGCGGTATCGCTCTGGGAGGAGCACCGTCCGGACATCACGCTGATGGATATCTCGATGCCGGTGATGGACGGCGTCGCCGCGACCCGCGAGATCCGGCGGATCGACGACAGCGCCTGCATCCTGATGCTAACCGGCTCGAACGCGCGGGCCGACGTCGACCGTGCGCGCAAAGCCGGCGCGGCGGGGTATGTGACGAAGGACCGGATCGCCGCGGAGCTGGTGGACGCGATCCTCGAAGTGGCGTCGCGCTAGCTACCATTCGGCTCCGATGGTCGGCCTGCTCGCAGCGGTTCACGTCCTGCTCGCGTTCGCGGTGATCACGCTCGTGCTCATGCACTCCGGGCGCGAGGCCGGCATGGGCGGGATGGGGTTCACGCCCGCATCGCAGGGCGGGACCCACATCGTCGAGCGCAACCTGACACGCCTCACGGTCGCCGTCTCGATCGTGTTCGGCGCGAACACGCTCGCGCTCTGGCACCTGCTCGACTGAGCGGAGCTCGGAGCTAGAGCCCGGGCTCGGAGCCGACGCCGGTGATGTTGAACCGGGCCGTCGCGATCGCGGGCACGAGCGTGCCGATCGGGTAGCGCTCGCCGTAGAAGTCGCTCGCGTTGACGAGCGTCGTCTCACGGCCGAGACCGGGAACGTCCTCGAGCAGCTGCGGCACCGAGACCGTGAATCGGAGGTTCACGAGCGGCTCGGCGACCTTGCCGTCGCGGATCCGGAACGTCCCGTCGCGCGTCATCCCGGTGATCACGCCCTCGCGCGGATCGACGACGCCGAGGTAGTGCAGGCGCGTGACGTAGATCCCGTCGCCGACGAGCTCGCACAGCTCGTCGAGGGAGTCGACCTCGCCGCCGGCGACCGAGAGCGCGAACGTCAGCGGCCCGTACTGGCGGTACACGTGGGGCGGCGCGTGCCCCGTGGTCTCGTGCCCCTCGCCCGCGCGCGCGGCGCTCGTCCGGTCCCAGACGACGCCCTTCGCGACGCCGTTCTCGATCAGCGGAACGCGCTGCTTCGGCACGCCCTCGAAGTCGAAGCGCTTGGGGAGCCCGCGCGGGTCGAGCGCGTCGTCGGAGATCGAGACCTTCTCGTCCACGATCTTCTCGCCGAGGCGCCCGGCGAGGTACGACCGGCCCTCGAGCAGCCCGTTCGCGCTGAAGCCGTCGAACGAGAAGTAGCCGATCAGGTCGGCGAGCGCGTACGGCTCGAGCACGGCGCGGTACGGCGCAGGGTCGATCGTCTTGGCATCGCGGGTGCGCGCCGCTTTCTCCGAAGCCTCGCGCCCCACGGCGGCAGCGTCGATCCCGTCCGCCGACCAGCTCGTTTGCGTCGCGTACCCCGACGCGCGTTCACCGGAGGCGACCACCAGGGTTGTCGCGTCCGTCATCCGCTGGTGCGCCTCGAGGCCGGTCGTCGACGCGACCGCGGCCTCCGTGACGCCGGAGGTGAAGAACCCGAAGAGCTCGACCGACGAGCCGGCGTCGATCGCCGCCC
Source organism: Thermoleophilia bacterium (assembly GCA_025929895.1). Lineage (GTDB taxonomy): Bacteria > Actinomycetota > Thermoleophilia > Gaiellales > Gaiellaceae > JACCTU01. The sequence continues at coordinate 11,215 of JAICPI010000051.1, read as the reverse complement.
TGGCATGGCGTGCCTGCTCCTCGGGCCCGATCGCCGCGACGCCCTCGTCGTAGCCGTCGGCGTCGGGGAGCGCCTGGGGCTCGGCCAGGCCGGGAAAGCCCTCCTCCGCAACCGCGCTGTCGGCCGCCTCGCCCGCCCGGCGTACCAGCCCGCGCAGACCCTCTTCGTCGATGCGGTTCGTCGAGGCAGTGCCGATCTTCCCGTCGCGGATCACGCGCAGCGTGACGACGCAGTTCTCGATCAGCGTCGGTTGGTGCACCTCGGACGACGCGAAGCGCGCCAGGCCCGAGCGCTCGCTCAGGACGAGGACGTCGGCCTCGTCGCCGTCGGCCGCGCGCACGGCCTGCGCAGCGACCTCCCGGACGTCGGTCACGCCTTCACGCCGACCTGCACGTTGCGGAACCGCGCAGGGGACGCGCCGTGGGAGACGTGCGCGGCCTGGCCGGGCTGTCCCTTGCCGCAGTTCGTCAGCCCCTGCATCTTCCACGCCTCGGGCCCTGCGACGGCGTCGAGCGAGCCCCAGAACTCCGGCGTGATCCCGGTGTACGTCGCGTCGCGCAGCATCCGGCCGAGCTTGCCGTTCTCGATCTTCCAGGCGATCTGCGTCCCGAACTGGAAGTTGAGCCGCTTGTCGTCGATCGACCACGACTTGTTCGTCTCGAGGTAGATCCCGTCGTCGACGTCGGCGAGCAGGTCCTCGAAGCTCCCCTCGCCCGGCTCGAGGTGCAGGTTCGTCATGCGCACGAGCGGCATCCGGTTCCAGCCGTCCGCGCGCATCGAGCCGCCGGCGCCGACGCCGATCCGCTCGGCCGTCTCGCGCGAGGTGAGGAAGTTGCGGAGAACGCCCTCGACGACGATCGGCTCGCGCCGGGCGGGCACGCCCTCGTCGTCGAAGCCGAACGTCCCCAGCCCCCCGGGCGTCGTCGAGTCTGCCGTGACGTTCATTCTCTCGGAGCCGTAGCGGAGCGAGCCGAGATCGGCGGGCTTGAGGAAGCTGGTGCCGGCGTAGGCCGCCTCCGTGCCGTAGACGCGGTCGAGCTCGATCGGGTGCCCCACCGACTCGTGCACCTGGAGCTCCATCTGCTCGGCGTCGATCACGACCGTGGTCACGCTCGACGGGCAGACGTCCGCGCGGAGGAGCGCCGCCGCCTGCTCCGCGACGCGCGGCGCCTCGCGCTCCAACCCGAGCCCCTCGACGTACTCCCAGCCACCCTGCTGCGACGAGCCGCCGTGCGCGGAGGGGTAGGAGCGGATCTGGAAGACGCCGTCGGAGAGCGCGAGCGCGTCGATCCCGGCGCCGCACTCGACGAGCTCCTGCTCGATCTCCGCGCCGTCGGAGGTGAAGAGCGCCTTGCGCTCGCGCTGCGCGCGGACGAAGGCCTCGGTCACCTTGACGTCGTCGTGCTTCAGCGCGGCCTCGGCGCGGAGGCAGAGCGCGACCTTGTCTCCGAGCGAGACGGCGAACGGGTCGACCTCGAACTGCGTCCGGTAGGTGCCGCTCGTCGCGGCCGGCGGCACGAGCGCCTTGTCTCCGCGGCCCCCGGACGCCCGCGCGAACGCGCACGCCCTGAGCGCCGCGTCGCGCGCGCCCGCCTCGTCCAGGCGGCGGTCGCATGCGAACCCCCAGGCGCCGGCGACGAGCACGCGGACGCCGATCCCCTCGGTCTCCGTGTCGCTGACGTTCTCGACGCGCCCGTTCTTCGTGGAGACGCCCTGGGCGCGGCGGACGACGGCGCGCGCGTCCGCGTACGACGCGCCGGCGCCGACCGCAGCGTCGACGGCCGCCCTGCAGAGCTCACGCACGAATCGAAATCTACTGGCCGCCGCTACACTGTCGATCCCTCAGGCGCTGGTGGCGGAATTGGTAGACGCGCTAGGTTGAGGGCCTAGTGGCCTTAAACGGCCGTGGAGGTTCAAGTCCTCTCCAGCGCACTTGTCCCGAGAAAGTCGCCCGGCTTCGCCGGGCTCAACTTTCTCGGGCCTCGTCTCGGTCTCCGTGGACGTCCGGGAGCGAGGACGGGCAAAGCCCGCCCTCGCGCCGTTGACAACGTCCGAAGGACTGACTACCCTGCTGTCGAACACACGTTCGCGGAAACGCGCGTTCGTCTTCACCGACCCAGGAGCAGGGAGGCATCGCATGCTGACCGGCAGACAGCAGGAGATCTGGCAGTTCCTGACCGAGTACGTCGGCAGCCACGGCTACCCGCCGACGGTACGGGAGATCGGCGAGCAGGTGGGGCTCGCGTCGCCCTCGACCGTGCACGCGCACCTCGCGAACCTCGAGCGCGCCGGGTACCTGCGGCGCGACCCGACGAAGCCGCGGGCGCTCGAGCTGCTCCGCGACCGGCCGGGGGCCGACGGCGCCGGCACCGCTACGGAGGTGCACAAGCTGCCGCTGCTCGGCTCGATCGCCGCCGGCGCGCCGCTCCTCGCCGAGGAGAACGTGGACGACTATCTCGCGGTGCCGGAGCCGCTCTCGCGCGGCGGCGAGGAGTTCCTGCTCCGCATCCGCGGCGACTCGATGGTCGACGCGGGGATCCTCGACGGCGACATCGTCGTCGTGCGCCGCGCCCAGGACGCGCGCAACGGGGAGATCGTCGCCGCGCTCGTCGGCGACGACGAGTCGGCCAACGAGGCGACCGTCAAGCGCTTCTTCCGCGAGGGCACGCGGATCCGACTCCAGCCCGAGAACGCGGCGCTCGAGCCGATCTACGCGCCGCACGTCCAGATTCTCGGCAAGGTCGTGGGGGTCTTCCGGAGCCTCTGATGGTGACCCGGCTCTACCGGACGCTCGAGCAGGAGCTCCAGGCGCTGGCGCGCGGCGTCAGCCTGGAGTGCCTCGTCTGCGGCGAGTTCGTGCTCCGCACGGCGCGGCAGATCTCCTGCCCGGAGTGCGGCTCGCACGTGCGCGCTGCGGCGCCCGGCGCGTTCGAGCTTTCGGCCGAGGTCGACGCCCGCTAGAGAACTCGACCCCCCGCGGCGGATTGACTCGCCGTGCGCGATCGAGGAGACTCGCTCCGTTCTGCGGCAGGGGTCGACCTGCAAGAGGGGGAGGTAGACATGCGGAACTCTGCGAGAAGGGGTCTGCTCTCGCTCGCCGCGCTCCTCGGGCTCGTGCTGCCGGTGGCGGCGGCGGCGAGCGTCGCGGACGCCGTGAGCACGTTCACCTACACGAAGAACATGCACCCGCTCGGGTACTCCGCGCGCGAGGTGCCGGCGACGTCCGGGGTCTTCAACTCCGACCTGGCCTTCTGGGGCCGGCTCGCGTTCCACGGGACGTACGAGGGCTTCCGGGTCGTCGACGTTTCCGACCCCGAGAACCCGGTCCAGGTCGCGAACTTCACCGACTGCGTCGCCGGGACGACGACGGGGAACCAGGGCGACGTCCTCGTCTGGGACGACGTCCTCGTCCGATCGTGGAACTCACCGGCGCCGGCCGCCGGGGCGAGCTGCGGAGGGATCGCGACGCCCGCCGGCCAGGAGGGGCTCCACGTCTTCGACGTCAGCGACCCCGCGAACCCGGTCGCGGTAGCCTTCGTGCGGACGCCGTGTGGATCGCACACGGCGACCGGCGTCCCCGATCTCGCGAACGGACGCCTGCTCGTGTACAACAGCTCGTCGAGCGGGGCGACCGGGTGCCGCGGCATCGACATCGTCGAGGTGCCGCTCGCGAACCCGGCCGGCGCGAGCTATCTCCGCTTCGAGCCGTCCGGCGACCCCGGGCCGCACCTCGTCACGATCGACGCCCCTTCGGCCTCCGCCGGGACGTACCTCGCCGCGGGCGCCGAGTTCGGACCTGCGCCGAGCGTCGCGGGGACCTCGGGATCCGTCGTGCTCGTGAACGACGGAAGCGGTGCGTCGCCGACGGACGCGTGCGAGGCCCTTGTCGGCTTCACCGCCGGAGCGATCGCGCTCCTCGACCGCGGGAACTGCCCGTTCGTCGACAAGGTCAGGAACGCCCAGGCGGCTGGAGCGGTCGCTGCGATCGTCGCGAACAACGTCGCCGGCGCGCCGGGGACGATGGGCGGCAGCGACCCGACGATCGTGATCCCGGCCGTCCAGGTCTCGCTGGCGGACGGCGCGACGATCAAGGCCGGCCTGCCGGCGACGGGCCGCGTCCACTCGCCCGAGACTCCCGACCGCTCGTGCCATGACACCGGCGTCATCCTCGGGAGCGCGCTGACCGTTGCCTGCGCGGGTGGAAGCGGCTTCACCGTCTGGACGATCGATCCCGCCAAGGGCGGATCGCTGACCGACCCGAAGATCCTCTATTCCAAGGTGATCTCGGGCGTCGGCGTCGGCCACTCCGCGGCATTCAGCTGGGACGGCCGGATCCTCGTCTTCGGGCACGAGCCCGGCGGCGGGAGCCAGGCGCGCTGCCAGGCGACGAGCTCGGACGTCGACCGCTCGCTGTTCTTCTTCGAGACCGCGACCGGGAACCAGCTCGGCACGCTCATCCATCCACGACCGCAGACCGCGACCGAGAACTGCACCTGGCACAACTACGACGTTGTGCCCACGGACAAGCGCCACGTTCTCGTCGCGGGCAACTACCAATCGGGCATCTCGGTGGTGGACTTCACCGACCCGTCGAGCCCGCGGGAGATCGCGTACGCCGATCCCGCGCCGCTCGTGCACCCGACGAACCCGTCCGCGATCGTCCTGGGCGGCGACTGGTCGACCTACTGGTACGACGGCCGCATCTACGAGTCGGACATCCGGCGCGGCCTGATCGTCTGGAAGCTCAGCGACAGCGCCGTCGCGGGTGCCAGGAAGCTCGGCCACCTGAACCCGCAGACGCAGGAGACCTCGTTCCCGTTCGTCGGGAAGTAGGGCATCGTCCCGGGGAGGGCGGCGACCGTCGCCCTCCCCGAGGCGCGGCTACAATGCGACTTGCAGGCCGGGTGATCGCGGGCGCTTCGGCGTCCGAGGAAAGTCCGGACACCGCAGGGCAGAACGCTGGGGAAACCCCAGGCGGCGAAAGCCGACGGAAAGTGGCACAGAAAGGAGACCGCCTCCGGCGCATGACTCTCCGGAGACGCCGGCGGTAAGGGTGAAAGGGTGGGGTAAGAGCCCACCAGCGTCGTGGTGACACGGCGGCTAGCCAAACCCCGTTCGGTGCAAGGCGAAACAGGTCCCGTTGACGCGGCCCGCCGAGGGACCGGGTACGCCGCTCGAGCCGGCGAGAGATCGTCGGCCTAGAGGGATGATCACCCTCGACAGAATCCGGCTTACAGGCCTGCTAACGGAAAACCCTGCGATTTGCAGGGTTTTCCTATTTCGGGGCGCTGACGTCGTCGCAGGAGCGTTCATCACCCGTGCATCACGCAACTCAGCCAACAGCGGCGCGGGACTCCGTCGGCGGCGGGAAACTCAGAACGTCGTCTACTTACAGGGCTCTGACTAGCCCTACGCGACGGCGCCGGCCCGTGAGGGCTCGACGTTCTGGTTCAGCCGAAGCAGGTTCTCTGGGTCGAAGCGATCCTTGAGGGCCGCCAAGCGGGCGTAGGTCGCCTCGCCGTACGCCTCACGTACCCGGTCCTGTCCCTCCACGCCGAGGTTGTTGACGTAGACACCCCGGCCCGCGTGCGGCTGCATGGCTTCCCAGAAGCCGCGGGCCCAGGCGACGTTCTCGTCCGTGTCCGAAGGGTCTTCCCACACGGCGAGCGCGTTGAAGTCGAAGGCTGCGTCCCGGTGGGCGAAGGCGGTCTCCTCCGGAGACACGCGGCGGATCGCGCCCTCCAGATGCTCGACGTAGAAGACCGAGTAGGGAGAGGGCATTCGCTCGGCATACTCGAGCGCCGCTGCGATCGCGCCGTCCGAGATCTCGTTGAGGTAGCTCGACTTCCAGTAGTTGTGACGGCCTGCTGGGAAGGCCGGGTCGGAGCCGCTCTGGAGAGCCGTGTACGGGATCGGCCCGATGACGTCGGCGAGCGGGCTTCCCGAGGAGCGAAGTGGAGCCAGCACCCGCTCGCCCTCGTCCAGATCGCCGGCCCAGCAGACACCGATTGCGACGAGCCGCCGCCCTTCCGTCTCCGGAGGGAGGAAGGGAGCCGGGCCAGCGGTGAAGACCTGTGCGATCGCGGTCAGCTCGTCGGGTGCCTCGCGCGCGAAGTCGTGGAAGAAGCGAAGCACGGCCTCGCCCCGTTCGAGGGGATGGAAGACGGCGCCCGCGAGCACCTCCGGGCCGACGCGGTGGAGCCGGTACTCGAAGGTCGTGACGATGCCGAAGTTGCCACCGCCGCCGCGCAGGCCCCAGAACAGGTCCGGGTTCTCGGATTCGCTCGCGGTCACGATCTCGCCCGCCGGCGTGACGACCTGGGCCGAGAGGAGGTTGTCGCACGCCGTGCCGAACTTGCGGGCGAGCCACCCGAGCCCACCACCCAGCGTCAGCCCGGCGACACCGGTCGTCGAGATCAGCCCGCCGGTCGTCGCAAGCCCGAAGCGCTGCGTCTCGCGGTCGAGCTCCCCGAGCGTGACGCCGCCCTGGACGCGTGCGGTCCGTGAGGAGGGATCGACGAAGATCCCCTTGAGGGGAGAGAGGTCGATCACGAGCCCGTCGTCGCAAACGGCGTTCCCGGCGACGTTGTGCCCGCCCCCGCGGACCGCGACTAGCAGGCGCTGCTCCCGTGCAACGCGGATCGCCGCCTGCACGTCGCCGACGCCAGTGCACCGCGCAATCAGGCCCGGTCGCCTATCGATCATCCCGTTCCAGACCCGGCGCGCGGCGTCGTAGCCGCCGTCGCCCGGGCGGAGCAGCTCGCCCCGGAAGTCCGGGGCGAGCTCTGCCAGCGCCGCCGTGACCGGTTCGTCAGTCATCGCCGATGTTCCGCGCTTCCGGGAGCCCGAAGCCGGCGGGATCCTGCCCGATCGCGCGATTGAGCTGCCCGAACTCCTCGCAGCCGCCCTGGTGCCCTCCCTGGTGTGCAAGAGCGGACGGGCTCAAGAACGCGGGCACGAGCCCGAGAGCAGCCCCAAGCGTAAGTGTCTTCTTCTTCATCGCGATCCTCCTCTCTGCACTCGCCCCTCGAGGCTAGGCCCCGCCGCGCGGAGAGGAAATCCTGGACAGCCCTACACTTTCACCCCGCGTGGCCTCCCGGTAGCTGGTGTCCTGCGAGCTCGCGCCGCGACCTGATGCCGAGCTTGCGGTACGTGCGCGTGAGATGCGCCTCCACCGTGTGCACGCTCATGTAGAGGGCCGCAGCGATTTCCTTGTTCGATCGTCCTTCCGCTGCGAGCGCGGCTACCCGCACCTCTGCCTCGGTGAGGACCTGTCCTGCCGGACGCCTGCCCGGGAGCCGCGCCAGCTCGTGGCGCACCCGTTCCGCCCAGAGGCGTGCGCCGAGCGTCTCGAAGATCGCGAGGGCGCGCTGGAGGGCGATCCGCGCGGCCTGCTTCTGGCGGGCACGGCGGCGAGCGGTTCCGAGGGCGAGCCAGGTGCGCCCGTGCTCGAACGGCTCCTCGAGCCGCCGGTGGAGCTCGAGCGCGCGCTCGAAGGCTTCGAACGCGGAGTCCAGGTCGCCCTCGGCCGCTGCGAGGACCGCGCTGCATCGTGCAGCAGTCGCCAGGCCCCGCGGCGCTCCGAGCCGCTGGGCGATGGCTTCGAACTGGTCGAGCGTCGCTCGCGCCTCGTCGAGCTCGCCCGCCACGATCAGCGCCTCGATCGTGTCCGGCCAGGGATCGGCCGGCTCGTTCCAGCCCTGAGCCGCGAGACGCGCCGGAAGGGGCCGCAGGTACTCGAGCGCCTCGCGGGGATTTCCCAGCGACAGCTCGAGGAAGCCGAGCAGGCTCCGCCCCCAAATGTCGAAGTGGGCGTCGCCCACCGCCTCAGCGAGGTCGAGCGCCTCGCCCAGGACGGCGCGCGTCTCCTCGACCTCTCCCAGGTGCGCGAGCATGAGCGCCTTCCCGTAGGCGACCATGCCTCGGAACTGCTCGTCGCCGAGTTGCTCGGCGAGCTCCAGCGCAGCGTCTGCGAGCTCGAGACCTCGGCGCCAGTCGCCTGCCTGGTGCTCGAGGATCAGCTCGTAGAAGAGGAGATGTCCACGGCTGCCCTCGTCTCCCCGCGCCGCCGAGCGATGTTCCTCCCGGTGCAGCAGCGCCCTCGCGCGGTCGAGCTCGTTCAGGTAGACGAGCCGTCGGGCGAGCGCCATCGTGGGGCTCTCGGGATACTCGAGCTGCCGGCCGAGCTGCTCCTCCAGAGCGACTCCGCGCTCGAGGAGCCCGGGCGTGATGTCGATCGTCCACGTCTCGGCTAGGGCGACGCGCGTGATCGCCCGGGCAAGGAGGGAGGCGTCGCCGACGCGCTCGGCGCGGTCGAGCCCCGCCCGGGCTGTCTCGCGTGCCTTGTACACGTCGGCCTCGAGAACGCGCATCCAGCTCAAGAAGGTGAGGATCTCCGCCACACGCCGGTCATCCTCGGTCTCACGGAGCGCCTCCTCGCACAGCGCGATCGTTCGGAAGAGGTCGTGCCGGCGCGTGCGCGCGAGAGCGAGGAGGACGTCCGCACGCCGGTCTGCCGTGACTGCCGGAAGGAGGCGCTCGAGGATGGCTGCCGACCGGTTCCGGTTCCCAGTGAGCCGGTGCAGCTCGGCGGCACGAAGGAGCCGCGTGTGCAGCTCCTTCTCGAGCTCGAGCGGGGTGAGCTCGGCCGCGAGCTCGGCGAGCTCGGCCGCTGCCGCCGCCCCTCCCCGCGACTCCGCATGGTCGGCCGCGGCGTCGACCTCGGCGGCGACGGCCTCGTCGGGCCCGTCGGCGGCGAGCGCCGCATGCCTCGCCTGCTCCTCGAGCTCGCCGACCGTGCGGGCGAGGGCTCGGTGGGCCGCTCGTCTCTGCCAGGGGAGGGCTCGCTCGTAGCAGGCGGCGGCAAGGAGCGGATGAGCGAAGCGAACCGATCCCCGATCGTCGACCTCGACGACGCCCCCCTTGACCGCTGGCTCGAGCGCCTCGGGAACCGGCGCGCCGGCTGCGGCCAGAAGCCCGACCGTCGGCCGGGTGGCTGCGGCAGCCGTCACCAGGGTCGCGCGCGTCGGCTCCGGCAACCGCGCGAGCCGCTCCCCGAGCAGGACTCGCAGGTCGTGCGAGAGGGGCGGCGGCCGTCCCGGTGCCAGGGGGGCATTTGCGCGTAGCACCTCGCGCCCGAGCTCGAGGGCGAAGAGCGGATTCCCGCCGCTCGCCTCGTGGAGACGGTAGAGGACGGGCGGCGGCAGTCGTAGGCCCAGCCTGTCGGCGACGAGGCGATGGACGTCGCTTAGGCCGAGTGGGACGAGGTCGAGGGTCAGGGCGCCGTCGTCGGGCAGTGCGCGCTGGAGCTCAGCGGTGCGCTCGGACCGTCGCGTCGTGACGAGGACGCTCACGCGCCATCCACGCAGCCGGCGGAAGGCGAACCCGAGGACGGCCGCCGAGGGAGCATCGAGCCACTGGAGGTCGTCGACCGAGACGAGGACGGGACCCGCTTCGGCAACGGCGCCGAGCACGTCCAGGAAGGCAAGCGCGATCGCGCGCGGGTCGGGTGCCTCGGTTCCGGGACCCGCGAGCAGAAGACCGGCCTCGAGAGCAGCTCGACGCGGTGGGGCGAGACTGGGGAGCGTCTCGTCCAACACCTCACCGAGGAGGTCAGACAGGACGGCGAACGAGTAGGAGGCCTCCGCTGCGATTCCGGTTGCCGTGAGCACACGCATTGCGCGCTGCTCGGCCCGGGCCACGCCTGCCTGCCACAAGACGGACTTTCCTATTCCCGGCTCGCCCGAGACGACAAGCGAGGCGTGGCCGCTCTGGGCGCGGTCGAGGAAGTCCTCAAGCGAACGGAGCTCAGCCTCTCGACCTACGATCTCCGGCATCGCCTGGGATTCTCGACTGCCGTCCCGCGAGCGTCCAGGCCGTGGCGCAAGCGTGCGCTTCACCTGGCCAAACGCAACCCCGTCTGCATGGCTGAGCCAGTTGCTGAGTTGTCGCGAAGAATCCGGCTTACAGGCCCGCTACCGAGAGCCCCGCGCGAGCGGGCTCTCTACGTCCCGGCCTCGAGGATCGTCTTGAGCCGCTCGAGGTCGCCCCGGTTCGCTCGGCGCATCGCGGCGGCCATCAGCGGCGCGTAGAGGCGTGAGAAGCCCGCCGGCTCGCCGCGGTTGCGGAGCGTCATCGTCGTGCCGCCGCCCGCGGTGTCGGCCCACGCGTAGCTCGTCTCCATCGCGAACGGGCCGTACGAGGTGCGCATCACGAGGCGCTCACCGGTGACGTGCTCGGCGATCTCGTACGTGTACTCGAGCCGCCGCCCGAGGAAGTGCGCGACGAACGCGATCTGCGATCCGACCGCCAGCGGCGGCGAGGTCTTCCAGTCGACCGACTCGATGTTCCGGTACCACGCGGTCGCGTTGCTCGGATCGGCAGCGTAGGCGGCGACCTCGTCCCGGGGCCGCGAGATCTCGATGCTGGTCACGACGTCGACCGCCATCTCAGCGCCGGCCGTCGAGGCGGATCGTCCACGCCTCGATCGCGTCCACCTCCAGGTGTGTTCCGCTCCACGGGTCGCGCGCGAGCGTCGAGCGGATCGCATCCTCCGACTGCGCTTCGACCGCGTGGACGACGCGGTGCTCGTCGAAGAGCGGCCCGCCGAGGACGATGAAGCCCGCGTCGACGAGGCCGTCCATGAACGCCGCATGTTCGGGCCACCCCGACTGCTCCTCGAGCGGCTTCGACGGGTCCCACTGCGGGCCAGAGCGACGGAGCACGACGTGGAACATCGCCACGGTCGCGTTCTAGCATTGACCGCGTGAAGGAGGACGTGCTCCTCGAGCGCGGCACGACGCTCGTGCGGCGCCTGACGCTCGAGCCCGGCGAGGCAATGCACTGGCACCGCGACCCGTACCACCGCGTCTCCGTCGTCCTCAGCGGCGACGCCCTCGCGATCGAGTTCCGCGACGGCGCGCCCCCCGAGCGTTTCGAGGTGACACCCGGTCTCGTGGACTGGGACGAGCCGACCGACCGACCACACCGCGGCGTCAACGTCGGCGCCCAGCGGTACGAGGAGGTGACCGTCTTCTTCCTCGACCGGCCGGGTGCGATCCCGCAGCCCGACGCCTAGACGAGCCCTCCGCGGTAGCGCCAGGGCCCCGGCTCGAAGCGGATCCCGCGCTTGCGGCAGAACTCGCGCACGGAGTCGAGGACGACGCCGCCCTCGCCGTGCACGCGCCTGCCGATCAGGTCGAGCACGGCGCAGCCC
>JAICPI010000048.1 GCA_025929895.1 Thermoleophilia bacterium | reverse complement strand
CGCGGTACTTCGAGCCGGCGACGAGCGCGGCGAGGTCGAGCGTGTAGATCTGCTTGCCCTTGAGCAGCTCGGGCACCTGACCGCCGGAGATGCGCGCGGCGAGGCCTTCGACGACTGCGGTCTTGCCGACGCCGGGCTCGCCGATCAGAACGGGGTTGTTCATCGAGCGGCGCGAGAGGATCTGCATCACGCGCTCGATCTCGGTCTGGCGCCCGACGACGGGGTCGAGCTTGCCTTCGGCGGCGAGCTTGGTGAGATTGCGACCGAACTGGTCGAGCAGCTTCGAGCTCTTCGACTTCTCGCCCGGCGCGCCGCCGCCGCCCTGCCGCCGGCCCGGGCCTGAGAGCATGCGGATGATCTCGTTGCGGATCTTCTCGGCGTCGGCGTCGAAGTCGAGCAGGATCCGCGCCGCCACGCCCTCGTTCTCGCGCACGAGCCCGAGCAGGATGTGCTCGGTGCCGATGTAGTTGTGGCCGAGGCTCAGAGCCTCGCGGAGCGCGAGCTCGAGGACCTTCTTGGCGCGCGGAGTGAACGGGATCTGCCCGGTCGTGACCTCGTCGCCCTGGCCGACGATCCTCGCCACCTGGGCGCGGACCTCCTCGACCGTGATGTCGAGCGACTCGAGCACGCGGGCGGCCAGCCCCTCCTCCTCGCGCAGCAGGCCGAGCAGGATGTGCTCGGTGCCGATGTAGTTGTGCTTGAGCGCCCGCGCCTCGTCCTGGGCCAAAACGACCACTTGACGGGCTCGTTCTGTGAACCGCTCGAACAAGGCTCTCGGATGGTAGCGAAGGGTCCGGCGCCCGCCGAGTGCCCCTCACAGCCCCGTTACAGTCGCGCGGGCCTTGGTTTGAGTCGCCGGATCGGCGAGCATGAGGGGGGCACCGGCGCACGCGGCGGCGGGATCACCCTCGTGAGATCCTCTCCCCTCCCGTCGTCGCGGCGCCGACCTCACGGCTTCCGGGCGAGGTGGATCACCTCGAGGCGGTCCAGACCCATGCGCGAGATCTCTTCCGACGTGAATTCCTGCGCGTATCCGATCACGTCGACCTCGAACCCGGCCTCGCTGAGTCGACTCGGGTAGTCCTTCGCGTACACCCGCACGTGGTCGTACTGACCGAATGCGCGCTCGCGCTCTTTTGCGCTCGTCAGCGTCGGATCGTCGTAGGTCTCGTCGCTCGAGGGGTCGATCGGCACCTGGAGCAGGGCCCAGCCTCCCCGCTTGAGCACGCGGGCGAGCTCGGACAGCGCGGTTCGGTCGTCGTCGACGTGCTCGAGGACGTGGTTGCACACGATCGCGTCGAAGGACTCGTTCGGATAGTCGATGTTCCGGATATCCATCCGCTCGCTCGCGAGCGTCGAGTCGTAGTCCGCGCTCACGTAGTCGACGGTCTCGAGCGCCTGGAAGCGCCGGCTGAGCCCCGGCTCGGGCGCCACGTGGAGCAGACGGATCGGTTCGTGGAGCAGGTTCGTGCGCTCGCAGAGGAAGAGCCAGTCGAGGCGGTGCCGCCCGAGCGAGCCGCACGACGGGCACATCAGGTACCGCCTGCCGCTGCCTTCGGACGCATACCTGCGAAACCGGTCGAAGCGGCCGCCGCACACGGGGCACGCGACTCGGTCGCCGCGGTACAGGGGCGCTGTCGCGCGATTCACGAGCGAGCGAAGCTCTGCGCGCCGGCCGTGCGGGATGATCGTGCGAGTCGCCCGGCGGAGCAGGCGCCTGGCCGAGCGTCTCGGCGAGGCGGTCGGTTCGGGTGTCGGCACCGGTCCATTCTGGCGGCAACCCTCCCTGCACCGGCGCGCCTGCCCCGCTAGCCCCCGAGCGAGGAGGAAGCCCTCCGCGCCGCCCGCCTGAGCGTGCCGACGGCTGCCAGCCGTCGCAGCCACTGCGTGTCCTCCACGACGACCTCGACCAGCCGGAGCCCGTCGGCGGCGACGCTCTCCGCGAGCACTCGCTCCGCGTCGTCGGTCACCTTCGCGTAGCCGGCCCCGACGGCCGACGCCAACGCACGGATGTCCGGCGACCTCGTCGTCACGGCGTGCGTACGGCCGAAGCGCAGGAGCTGCTGGAGGCGGATCAGGTTCAGGTACCCGTCGTTGAAGACGACGACCGTCAACGCGATGCCCTCTCGCGCGGCGGTCAGCAGCTCGAGGCCCGACATCGCGAGGCCCCCGTCGCCGAGCAGCGCGACGACCGCCCGATCGGGGCTCGCCAGCTTGGCACCGATCGCCGCGGGAAGCGCATAGCCCATCGACTGGAAGTCGGCGGGCACGAACAGCGTGCGCGGCGCCAGCACCCGAAAGTGGCGCCTGGCGAGCTGCTGGTGCAGCCCGGAGTCGAGCGCGAGGATCCCGTCGTCGGGCAGGGCTCGCCTGAGCGCCGCGAAGAAGTCCGCCGGCGTGCCGCCTGCGGAGCCGCCCAGGCTCGGTTCGGTGCGGCGCGCTCCACCGGCGCTCGCGAGCAGCCGCTTCCGGTGGCGTGCGAGCGCGTCCCCCCGCCATCCCTCCCTCTCGCCCTCGGGGAGGGCGGCGAGGACGGTGGACACGAACGACCCGACGTCGGCGACGATCCGGAGGCCGGCACCTCCGCGCTCGAGCGCCGCGGGGGAGGCATCCACGTGGACCGTGCGGCTCGGGTCGAACTCGAGCTGGCGGCCGAGGGTCCCGTTCGGGTTGAAGCCGCACCCGAGCAGCAACACCAGGTCGGCGTCCGCGATGAGCGCGTTCACCTCCTTGGCGCCGTGCCCGGGCGAGTCGAGCGCGAGCGAGAGGCGATGGGTCTCGGGAAGCACGCCGCGGCCGGAGGTCGTCGTCAGGACGGCGGCCCCCAGGCGCTCCGCGAGGAGACGCACCTCCCGTGCTGCGCCGGCGGCTCCCTGACCGACGTAGAGCAGAGGCTGCATTGCCTTGGCGATCCGCTCCGCGGCCTCGTCGACCAGCTCGGCTGCGCCTACGGCGCCGCGGGGCTCCCGGCCTTCCTCCGACGGGGCCGGGACGAGCGCCCTGAGCATCGCCCGCGGGAGCCGGACGAGGACGGGCCCAGGCTCGCCGGAGAGCGCGAGCTCGTGCGCCTGCCGGACCGCGGCGACGAGCGCATCGGCCGCCGTGGGCTCGATCACGTCCTTGACGAACGCCCGGGCCGCTTCGCCGACGTCGAAGGGTGCCGCGGCGTCCGCCTCCCCGGTGAGCACGACGACCGGCACCGAGTCGAAGCGCGCCTCGGCGAGCGCCGGGAGCGCGAAGGCGAGCCCCGGGCCTGGGATCGCGGCCACGAGCCCGGGCCGCCCCGAGACCCGCGCGGACCCGAGCGCCATGAATGCCGCCCCGAGCTCGCTCGTGGCGACGACGGTTCCGACCGACGACTCGCGCAGCGCGTCCAGGAGCTCGACGATCTCGGTTCCCGGCAGGCAGAACACCGGCCCGAGACCGAGCGACTCGAGCGTCGTGCACACCGCCCTGCTGCCGCGCATCGCTGCCATGCGCTAGGCGGCGCGCCGGGCCCGGTTTCGCAGCCGGCGGCCGGCCGAGCGGACGAAGCCCTCGAACCGGTCGCGTCGATCGGCGATCGAGGTCACGAGCGCGGTCTCGAGCGAGCCGCCGAGCTGGCTCTTGAACTGGGTCACCGGGTTGAGAGACGCGTCCGTCAGGTCGTTCCCCGTGAACCCCTCTCCCGCGAGGTGCTCGAAGGCGCGCCAGCGCAGGAAGGCCGTCGCCCCGGCGGCCGCGAACGAGGGGTGCGTGCCGGCGGACACCGTGTGGGTCACGGGATGGCCGAGGAGGACGAGCTGGGCTGCGGCCACGCGACCGTCGGGCGTCGACGCCTGGTAGAGGCGGCAGAGACCCGCGGAACGAAGCTCCTCGTAGTAGCGACGGAACGCGGGCTCCGGCAGGTAGATCGGCGCGCCCTTCTGCTCGTGGGTCCCGGCATGCAGTGCGTAGAACGCGTCGAAGTCGCCGTCGACGTCGAGCGTGAAGCCCTCACGCTCGCCTCGTCGGACGAGCCGCCTCAGGTTCTGGGCGGTGCGCTCCCACTGCGACTCGAGCTCGGTGAGCGGGACGACGTAGCTGTAGGAGGGCTCCACGGACCACCTGCGCGCTTGGAAGACCCTCCCGTCCGCGAAGGGCGCGCGCGTTCTGAGCTCGACCCGCCGGTAGCCCTGCCGCTCGAGCGCCTCGACCAGCGCCGTGACGATCTTGATCTCTCGGGACGCCCGCTCGCCGGGGTATCCGCTCGTCTCCTCGCGCAGGACGAGGCCGTTGTAGAAGAGGAGCAACCGCGGTTGCACCCGCGGCCCCAGCGGTGTCGTCGTCTCGTAGACGGCGATCCCGCCGACGAGCTCCTCACCCTTCCGCAGGGCCAGAACCCGGAACCGGCCTCCGGCGACCTCGCACAGGACCCGCAGGTAGGCGGGCAAGCTGTAGGCGCTTCCGGTCGGCGAAGCCGCCACGAAGCGGGACCAGTCGTCGTGCCCGTCCTCGTCCAGCCACTGGGCGGACGACCGATCGCTCACGGGTTCCCCCGCCGCGCCGGCGTGAGCGAAGGGCGGGCAGGACGCCTGCGCAGCCGCCGCGCGGCGACCTCGCCGAGCTGGCGGAGGATCGGCAGCGGGTCGTCCGGGCTGAACACCGCGTGCGACGCGCCGACCCAGGAGCGAAGCCAGCGGACGAGGCCGAGCTCGTCGCTCGCTCGCAGGGCGAGGAACGCGCGCACGTCCGCACCGGGAAGGACGCAGCGCGCGCCGACCAAGTACCCGCCGATCGAGTCGACGGGCAGGCCGAGCGCCTCCCGGTAGGCCAGCAGGCAGACGTCGACGCCGCAGAGCGCTGCGAACTCGACGTACCACCAGGGCCGTACGTTCACCTCGAGCAGCTTCAGCTCACCGTCACGGTCGTCGCGCTTGTACTCGGCGCTGAAGATGCCCCGGTACCCGACGCTCGAGAGGAGCGCCTCGAGCCTGCCCGCGGCGTCCCCCACGTCCTCCAGCGGGACGGTGACGTGGTACGTGCTGTTGCCGAAGTCGGGTGGGTACATGCGCAGGCGACGGCGCGCGAGCCTGGCAACCGTGCGGCCGTCGCGGGCGACGTAGCCGTCGACGAAGTAGTGCGAGCCCGCCGGCCCCGGAACGTACTCCTGGAGCATCAGCTCCAACCCCTCCCTTGCCGCCTGCGCCATCGTCGCCTCGGCTTCGCGCGGGTCGTCGACGCGGAGGGCCTTCACGCCGAAGCGGCTCGTGAACGCCTGCGAGTCGTTCGGCTTCAGGAAGAAGGAGACGGACGACGACGCGTCCGCCCAGTCCCCGAGGGCCCCAGGATCGGCGGAGACGATCGTCCGGGGATGGGGCACGCCTTCGCGCTCGAGCAGCGCGGCGAACCTGCCCTTGTCGAGGAACCACTCGACGGCGGCGGGCGAGGCGACGGACGACGGAAAGCGCGCCCCGAGGCCGTCGGGGAGCGCAGCCACGGCACGAGTCCAGCCGTCGGAGCAAGGGAGGACGACGGCTCGCTCGACGGGAAGCCGCTCCAGATAGTCCGCCAGCGAGCCGCCCTCGGGCTCCGCGCCGAGCTCGCCGGGAAGACGGCGCGTCCAGCGCGACCAGGATGCGTAGTCCCGGTGTGGCCCGGGCACCAGCGCGCGAATCCCCCTCCGTCCGAGGCACCGCACGGCACCGAGCGCGGTCACGCTCTCGCCGAGGACGACCGCCGGCACGTCTGCCGGATCGGATTCCGTGTTCGTGAAGGGCGCCACGCGCAGCTGACCCAACACTAGACCGCTCCCGGCCGGCCCGGCCCGGGCGCGGCCTCCCTCGAAAGGGTGACGCGGCCGCGCAGCAGGCAAGGGGTCAATCCCCTGGATCAGGGAGGGCCGAGGGCGCCCCGAGTACCGAAGACAGATACGTGGGGCGGGCAATTCAACTCGTGCTGATCACGGCGCTCGCCGTGAGCTTCGGGACCGGCGCCGCAGCTGCCCGTCCGGGCGCGTCGAAACAGCGGGTGCCGACGAACACCTCGCTCCCGCAGCTCAGCGGCGACGCGGTCGTCGGAGCCACGATCGGGACCGGGATTGGCGAGTGGCGTGGTTCCGTCACCTCGTTCCGCTTCGAGTGGGAGCGCTGCGCCTCGTCGGGCTCCGACTGCGCCCCGATCGGCGGCGCGACCGGAGCGAGCTACGTCGTGACCCCGACGGACGCAGGCCGGACGCTCCGCTCCTCCGTCACGGCGACGAACAAGTGGGGATCCACGACCGCGACCTCCGCGCCGACGGCGCTCGTCCCGGCGACGACGACCCCGTCGGGCTCGACCGAAACGGAGACGACGGCCACCGCCACGACCGCGACGACCGCGACGACCGCGACGACCGCGACGACGACGACGACGACGACGACCACGCCGCCGCCGGCCCCGACGGCCACGACGTTCGGGACGAGTCTCCCCAGCCGGCTCCCCGAGTGGACCGGGAGCGGCGTCACCTACTACGTCGATGCGGCCGCCGGCAACGACGCCCACACGGAGACGCAGGCACGGAGCGAGTCGACGCCCTGGCGCACGATCCAGAGGGCCGTCGACGGGTACGTGCTGCCGTCAGCGGGGCACGTCCGCATCCTGGTCAAGAACGGCACCTACCGTGCGGCCGGAAACGCGAACGCCGTCCAGGCGACCGTCCGCTTCGGAAACCTCGGAACGCGCACCCCGACGGCCGCGAACGTGCTGCACCTGCTGGCGTACCCCGGTCACACGCCGGTCGTCCAGGAACCGCCCTACGCCGGCGGCACGCCGGGCAGCGCGGAGCGGCACGGCTTCTGGTTCGCGGACGCCTCCGCGCAGTTCATTCGGGTTCGCGGCTTTCGCGTGACGATGAACAGGCAGACGATGAACCAGACGCAGGGGTTCCGCATCGACGCTTCAACGGACGTCGAGCTCGACCAGTGCGAGATCGCCGGTTGGAAGTCGGCCGCGGTCGGCAGCAACCCGCGCTCGCAGGGCGTGTACGTCGGCAAGGCGAGCTCGCGCGTGCACCTCTACAACCTCGTGGTTCACGGCATCGGCGACCCGTCGGCCGAGGCTCGGAACCTGTCCCACGGCTTCTACATCCAGGGCGACCACCACGTCCTGGCAAACGTCCTCGCCTTCGACAACCGCAACGGGTTCGGCGTGCAGTTCTACTCGGGCGGAGGCGGCGGGCCCGGGCACATCGTCACGAACCTCGTCGCCGCCAACAACAAGATGTCGGGCCTCGTGATCGACGGGACGTATTCCGCCTCGGTGCGAAACAGCGTCTTCTACGACAACGACCAGTGGGGCGTGAGCGTCCGCGGATCGGCGACCGTCACGGCCCACAACTCGATCTCCTTCGCCAACGGATCGGCCGGGACGCTCGGCAACGGCTTCAACCGAGAGGGCTCGTCCACGCTCGGGCTGCAGAACATCATGGGCGTCAATCCCCTCTTCGTGAACTTCGCCGCGAGGGACTTCCACGTCCAGAGCGGCAGCCCCGCACACAAGACCGGCCTGGCTGCGTTCACGCCGCCGCGGGATCTCGACCAGGCGAGCTACAGGGCTCCGACCGTCGGGGCCTACCGCGTGCCCGAAGCGGCCTGAGCCAGGCGTCGCGCGGCCGCCGAGCCCGGACGGCCGGCCCTCTGTAGCATCCCCCGATCTTTCGACGGCTCTCTCCCCGAGGAGGGGCAGTTGCGGTACGGAGTGCTCGCCGACATCCACGGCAACCTCCCCGCGCTCGAGGCGGTGCTGAACGCCGTGGACGCCCATCGCCCGGACGCCATCCTCTGCGTCGGCGACCTCGTCGGGTACGGGGCGTTTCCGAGCGAGTGCGTGGATCGCATCGCGTCGCTCGCCCGGGGCTGCGTCGCGGGAGACCACGACCTCGTCGCGATCGGCCGACAGACGGAGCACCTGCTCGACGACCTCGGCGCCGAGACGAGTGGCTGGACCAAGGCGGCGCTCACCGACCGAGCCCGGGACTACCTCTCCACCTTGCCGCTCCACCTCGAGCTGGGCCCGGTCGTGCTCGCGCACGCGTCGCTCCGGGATCCCTGGCGCCGAGTGGGCCCTGCCGCCGCGGAGGACGAGCTCCTCGGCCTGAGCGCCCGTCGGCCGGACGCGAGCATCCTCGTCCTCGGCCACACGCACACCCCGCTCGCGTACTGCGAGGGCGTCGGGTCGATCCCGCGCGAGGACCCCGTGAAGCTCGTCCCCGGACGGAAGTACCTCCTGAACCCGGGCGCCGTCGGCCAGTCACATGAGTCGTCGCCGGTCGCCCGCTGCCTCGTGCTCGACCTGACCGACGGCAGCGCCATCTTCCTCGCCGTGCCCTATGACGCCGAGCGCTACGTCGCCGAGCTGCGGAGCTCGGGGCTGCCGCCGGATGCGCACCACCGACCGGTGCAGCCCCGGACCGACCCACCCGGTGACGCGCTCCGGCGCGCTCGGCTCGAGGCCGGCGCGCCGAGGCACTGAGCGGGAACTAACCTCGCCCGAGATGGCGAAGGGACGAACGTTCAGGTCGCGGCTGGGCGTCTACCAGGACGGCCCGTTCACGATCGTCGACAGCGACCTGGGAGCCCGGCTCGCGCCGCATCCCGTCGACGCGCCGTTCCTCCGCTTCGTCTCCGGCGTCGCCGAACACTTCGAGGCGCTGGTCGTCTTCGCGCGGATCGTCGACGAACACGTCGCGGTCCACGATCTCCTGCTCGACGCGGACGTCGAAGCCGTCAGGCTGCCCGACTACGGAAGCCTCAGCCGGCTCGGCGCCGTCGCGCGCGCCGCCCTCGGAACCGGGAGAGCGCTCTGGCGAGGGTTGGCCCGCGTGGATGTGGTCTGGGCGTTCGGCCCCCAGCCCTTCGAGCTCCTGCTCGTCCTGCTCGCGACACTCCGCGGCAAGCGCGTGGTGCTCGGCGTCCGTCAGGACACGCGCGCCTACTTCGCTGCGCGCCAACCGGACCCGAGCTGGAAGCCCGTGGTCGCCCTCGCCCTCGTCCTCGACACGCTCCACAGGGTGATCGCTCGCCGCGTGAGGTCGACCGTCGTCGGCTCGCTGAACGCACGTCGATACGCGGGAGGTCGCGCTCCGGTGCTGACGATGTCACCGACGCTGGTGACCGCAGCCGACATCGTCGAGGAGCTTCCCGCGCACGACTGGAGCGGGGTGGTCGAGCTGCTCACGGTGGGTCGGATCGATCGCGAGAAGAACCCGTTCCTCCTGATCGAAGCCCTCCGAGAGCTCGAGCGGCTCCGCCCCGGCCGCTTCCGACTGCGCTGGGCCGGCACGGGCCCGCTGGCCGAGCAGGTGCGACGCCGCGCGGACGACCTCGGCGTCGGAGAGCGACTCGAGCTGCTCGGCCACGTGCGCATCCCGGCGCTGTTCGAGGTCTACCGGTCGGCGCATCTCTTCGTCCACGTCTCGCTCACCGAAGGCGTGCCGCAGGTGATCGTCGAAGCACACGCATCCGGAACTCCCGTCGTCGCGACGGAGGTGGGCGGCGTGGCCGAGGCCGTCGCGGGCGGGGCGGCCGGGTTGCTCGTTCCCGCTTCGGACCTGCACGCGCTCACGCGCGCCGTGCTCCGACTGACGGACGACGGCGCGCTGCGACGGCGGCTCGCAGCGCGCGGCCTGGAGCTCGCGCGCGACCGCACGCTCGAAGCCGAGGCCGCGCGCGTGGCCCACTTCATCCGTGCGCCGTAGCGGTGCACCCCCCTCGTTCCTAGACTGGGGGCATGTGCGGGATCTGCGGGCGCGTGTCGCTCGACGGCACGCCGGTCGACCGCCGGGTGCTCCACGAGATGAACTCGACCCTCGTCCACCGGGGGCCGGACAGCGACGGCGTCGCGGTCGACGGAGGCGCAGGACTGGCGGCGAGACGCCTCGCGATCATCGACCTGGAGACGGGCGACCAGCCGCTCACCAACGAGGACGGCACCGTCGTCGTCGTCCAGAACGGGGAGATCTACAACTACGCGGAGCTGCGGGCCGGTTTGGTCGCGCGCGGGCACACCTTCCGCACCAGGGGCGACACCGAGGTGCTGGCCCACCTGTACGAGGAGCGCGGCCCGAGGTTCGTCGACGAGCTTCGGGGAATGTTCGCCGTGGCCGTGTGGGACGCACGGCGCAGGCGCGTCGTGCTCGCACGCGACCGCTTCGGGATCAAGCCGATGTACTACCGCCTCGCGAACGACTCGCTGTCGTTCGCGAGCGAGCCCAAAGCGCTCCTGCGACAGCCGGACTGCTCGCGCGAGCTCGACCTCGACGCGCTCGAGGCGTTCCTCGCGTTCGGGTTCGTCCCCACGCCACTCTCCATCTTCCGCGAGATCCGCAAGCTCCCGCCCGGAAGCGTCCTCGTCTGCGACGCCGACGGCGGCGCGCACGCGGTCTCGATCGAGACGTTCGCCCGCCCGCGCCCCGCAGCCACCGAAGACCTGCTCGGGGAGTCCGAGGGCGCGCTCGCCGAGGAGCTGCTGCACCGGCTCACCGACTCGGTGCGGGCGCACCTGGTCGCCGACGTTCCCGTCGGTGTCCTCCTTTCGGGAGGCATCGACTCGTGCGCGCTCGCGGCGCTCGCCGCGCAGGAGGTCGGAGAGCTGAAGACCTTCACGATCGGTTTCGACGAGCGCGAGTTCGACGAGCGCGACCTCGCGCGACTCGTCGCGCGTCGCTACGGGACCGACCACCACGAGCTCGTGGTGCGGCCGGACGCGATCGAGCTTCTCCCCGCGCTCGCGGCGACGTTCGACGAGCCCTTTGCAGACTCGTCCGCGATCCCGACGTATCTCGTCTCGAAGCTCGCGCGGTCCGAGGTCAAGGTCGCGCTCTCGGGCGAGGGGGGAGACGAGCTCTTCGGCGGCTACAACTACTACGCGGGGCACGGGCTCGCGCGGCTGCTGGCGCCGGCGGCCTCTCTCCTCCGCCCGCTCGTGGAGCGGCTCCCGACCTCGACCGAGCGGGCCAGCAGCCTCGACTGGCGCGCGAAGCGCTTCGTCCGCTCGGCTCACCTGTCCACGCTCGACCGGCACTACGCGTGGAAGTC
This sequence comes from Thermoleophilia bacterium, assembly GCA_025929895.1. Taxonomy (GTDB): domain Bacteria; phylum Actinomycetota; class Thermoleophilia; order Gaiellales; family Gaiellaceae; genus JACCTU01. The sequence continues at coordinate 7,700 of JAICPI010000048.1, read as the reverse complement.
GGTGTTCACGCCGGAGGAGCGAGCAGCGCTCGTCCAGCCCGAGGCGCGAACCGGGTTCGACCCGCGAGACCTGCTCGGCGTGCATTACGATGCCGGCGCCGGGGCCGACGAGCTCAGCAGGGTGATGGGCCTCGACCTGAGCGTCTTCCTCGTCGACGACATGCTCGTGAAGACCGACCGGGCGAGCATGGCGCACTCGCTCGAGGCCCGCGTGCCGATCCTCGACCAGGTCGTCGCCGAGTTCGCCCTGGCGCTCCCCAGCCGGACGAAGGTCCGCGGCCTGGCGAAGAAGCGCCTCCTCCGGCGGGCGGTGACGCCGCTCCTGCCGCGCGAGGTGATCGCCGGCAAGAAGCGGGGCTTCTCACCACCGATCGGCAACTGGCTTCGCAACGAGCTCCAGCCTCTCACCCGCGAGGTTCTGTCCCCCGCCGCGCTGCGGCAGCAGGGGTACTTCCGACCCGACGCCGTCAGCCTGCTCATCGACGAGCACGCCGCGCGAAAGGCCGACAACAGCCGCAAGATCTGGGCGCTGCTGACGTTCTCGCTCTGGCTCGACCGCTACGCCACCGCCGGCCAGGCGACGCCGAGCGACGGGTTGCTCGCGGAAGTGTGAGCGGGATCGTGCCGGAGACGACACGGATCCGCCGCGTCTCGATCATCTCGCCGATGCGGAACGAAGCCGAGCACGTCGAGGACCTCGTGGCCGACATCGCCTCGCAGGAGTACGCCGGTGAGCTGGAGTTCTTCGTGGCGGACGGCGGCTCGACCGACGACTCGGCGGAACGGCTGCTCGCGGCCGGCCGCAGACACGGCATCCCCACGACGATCCTCGACAACCCGGAAGGCTGGGTCTCCCACGGCCTCAACCGCTGCATCCGGGCGGCGACCGGCGACCTCGTCGTGCGCCTCGACTGCCACAGCCGATACCCGCCCGACTACTTGCGGCGCTGCGTAGCGGCGTCGGAGGAGACCGCTGCGGAGAACGTCGGCGGCGTGTTCGTTCCGACGGGCCGGACCGCGACGCAGCGGGCGGTCGCGTGCGCGGCGGACACCGCGTTCGGCGGCGTGCACTGGACCCGTCACGGCTCCGACGAGCGGGTCGAGGTCGACACCGTGCCCTATGGGGCCTTTCGCGCCGACGTGTTCCGGCGTATCGGCCTGTTCGACGAGTCGCTGCGGCGGAACCAGGACGACGAGTTCAACCTGCGACTTCGGCTCGCCGGGGGACGAGTCGTGCTCGACCCGTCGATCCGGATCTTCTACGTCCCGCGCGGGACGTTCGCCCGCCTGTTCAAGCAGTACTACGAGTACGGGCGTTGGAAGGCTCCCGTGATGCGGAAGCACGGCCGCGCAACGAGCCTGCGGAGCCTCGTTCCGGGCGTGTTCGTCGTCTCGGTCGTCGTGCTCGCGCTGCTCGCTCCGTTGTTCTCGGCCGCCTTGGTCCTGCTCGCAGCGGAAGTCGCCGCCTACGTCTTCGCCGCGCTCGCGTTCGGCGTCCTGTGCGTGCGACGCCGCGGAGAGTCGTGGCGCCTCCTTCCGCGCGTCGTCGCCGTGTTCCCGACGCTGCACGTCGCCCATGGGCTGGGGATGCTCGTGGGGCTGGCGCGGAGACCGCGTCGCGCGGGCGTCGCCCGGCCCGCCCTGCTCTAAGCTCCTCGCATCGAGCGCCGCTCCCACCGCATGGACCGAGCGCTGCCGCCGGACCGCGAGAACAGCTGGCTGCCGGCGGTGGTACCGGCCTCGGCCCGCCGCTTCCGCGTGGAGGGCAAGGGCATCGCGGCGACGCTCGCGGAGGCGGGCGGCGAGCTCGTCGACGAACGGCCCGACGTCGAGATCGGGTCGGCGTCCTGGCTCCGCGGCGCTGCTCCGACCGTGGTGGTTCCGCGCGCGCTGCGGCTCCCCGAGGGCGGGACCCGCATCGGTAGAGCGGTCCGGCGCCTGTCGTCGTCGGTCGGGGTTCGCGCCCGGGCGGCCGGGGACCGGATCCGCGTTCGCCGGCTGGGCTACCGCCGCTCGCGGATCGTCGTCTGGGAGACCCAGAGCGTCCTCCTCCTCGAGGGAGTTCCGAGCCGCGGACGAGGGCTCACGATCATCGAGAAGCTCCCCGTCGGCGCGCTCGTGCTCGGGCACCGGAGCACGCCGGAGCCGACCGTCCTCGACGCGGCCCTCGCGGCCGCCGGGATCGCCCGAAGAGACCTGGCGGGCCGGCCGCCGACGGTCCGAGCCGGGGTGCTCGTCACGTTCGCCCGGGACACGGTCCTGCGCACGGCGATCGGTCGCGGCGCCGCCGACATCGAGTGGCAGCGCGAAGTGCACGCCGCGTTGCGGGCGGCCGACCCCGACCCCGTGGTGGCGGACCGGGTCCCCTGGGTCCTCGCCGACGGCCGCACGGGCCTCGCGCGCTGGAGCCTCGAACGACGGATACCCGGCTCCCCGGTCGACATCAAGCTCACTCCGCCGCTGCTCGAAGACAGCGTCGAGTTCCTCGCCGCGCTGTTCACGACGACGGACAACGGCCCGAGGACCGCCTCGCTCGAGGAGCGGGCCGAGCAGGTGGCGACCGCGGCCACACCGGAGGGAGCCGTGGTCGCGCGCGAGCTCGCCCGCCGAATCGAGTCGGCCCTGCGGGACGTGCCCCTCGGCTTCGGCCACGGTGACTTCTGGGCCGGGAACCTGCTGGCGCGCGACGGGCGGCTCGCCGGCGTAGTCGACTGGGAGGGCGCCGGCACGGGACGTCTTCCCGTGATCGACCTCCTGCACCTGCTGTTGAGCTCGGAAGCCCTGCGGTCGCGCCGTCCCCACGGACGCGTCGTGGTCGAGTACCTGGAGCGGATCGGCGACGACGAACTGGTGGCCACCTACTGCGAGCGGCTCGGCCTCGAGCTGCGGTCGGAGCAGCTGAGGATGCTCGCGGCCGCCTACTGGCTCGACTACACGGGCGACCAGCTCGCACGCTCGATCGATCCGGAGACCAGGCCGGAGTGGGTGCGCGAGAACGTGCACGCCGCCCTTGCGTCGTTCGAGACCCCGCTGGCCCAGCCGCCGAGGCGCGCTCGACCCCGTGTCGTCCTCGGCGTGCGCCCCGAGACCCACCGCGACGCCCTCGTCCTCTGCTACCACGCGCTCAGCGAGAGCTGGCCGTCGAGTCTCGCCGTGACGCCGACGAACTTCCGCGAGCAGATCGAGCTCCTGCTCGAGCGCGGGTACCGAGCGGCGACGTTCTCGGAGACGGTGCCGAAGCCGCCGTTCGAAAAGACGGTCGCCATCACCTTCGACGACTCGTATCGGTCCGTCCTCGAGCTCGCGTTTCCGATCCTGTCCGAGCACGGTCTCGTCGCCACCGTCTTCGTCCCGACCGCCCACGCCGGGAAGGTCGGCCCGATGACGTGGCCCGGGATCGAGACGTGGCGTGACGGCCCCCACGAGTCGGAGCTCCAGCCCATGTCCTGGCAGGAGCTCCGCACGCTTGCCGCTGCGGGCTGGGAGATCGGGTCGCACACCGTGACGCATCCGTACCTGACGAAGCTCGACGACGCCTCGCTGCACGCCGAGCTGCGCGACTCGCGAGAGCGGTGCGAGCTCGAGCTCGGGCGGGAGTGCCGGTCGCTCGCGTACCCCTACGGTGACTTCGATCACCGCGTGATCGCCGCCGCCGGCGCCGCGGGCTACCGCGCCGCCGCCACGCTGCCACGCAGGTTCGAGGTCGGGAACCCTCTCGCCTGGTCGCGCGTCGGGGTCTACCGCACCGACGGGAGGATCGCGTACCGCCTGAAGATCTCGGCGAGCGTCCGGCGACTCCGTGCGCACGCGCCGAGCCGGCCGCGCGACGCCTCGGGCGCGGCGGCCGGCGAGCTCAGCTGAGCGCCGGCCGTCACTCGCCCGAGATCCGCCGCCGGACGACCAGTTCGTCCGTCGCCCCGAAGCAGAACTCCCATTCGTCCGCCGCGGGGCTGCCGTATGCGTCGCGGCGCTCGGTGCCGCGGATCGGGTAGAGGAAGCACGTCGATGCACCGCGCGGGTAGCCGACGTGAGAGCGGCCGAGGCGCTCGAACACCTCGGTGCGCGACGTCCTCCGTTCGATCGCTCGGGCTTGTCCGTCGTCGATCAACGGCGTGTCGAGGTACGCCTCTCGTGTCAACCGCTCGTCGGGCCGGTCGCGGAGCGCGTCACGATCCGGCAGGCCGCAGGCGCTCAGGAGCAGGCCCGTCGCCAGCCCGGCCGCGACGACGAGAAGGGGCCGTCGCGCGAGCGGCGCCGACGCCTCAGTCGCGCCGGCCGTACCCGTATCCCTGCGCCTGCTCGACGTCCGTCAGGACGATCGAGTAGCGGTCAGCTCCGAGCCCGTGCAACGTGCTGCGGACAGCCTCCGCGTTCGACTTCGTCGTCTTGCCGCGCCGGGCGACGATGAGGACCGTGTCGGTCTTGAGGACGAACGGGAGCGCGTCGGCGACGAGTAGGAGCGGCGGAGCGTCGATGATCACGTACTCGGCCAGGCTGGACAGCTCGGTGACGAGGTCGCCGACGGCGTCCGGCGTGAGCACGGTGCTCGGGTCGAGCGGCGGCAGGATGCCGCCGGAGACGATGCGCAGCCTGCCGACGCCGTTCGCGACCGGGTCCCCCTCCGTCAGGGCCAGCCGCTGCCCGACCAGCTGTGCGGCCCTGCTGCCCGTGGGCGCGGCGACGGTGACGTCCACCTCCCGAAGCGTGCTTCCGAGCTCGGCGCTGCCGTTCAGCACGTCGGACAGCCCCCGCGAGCGGGCGGTCGCGCCGAGGTACCGGTCCAGCATCGGTTGCCGCAGGTCCGCCTCGACGCAGATCACATCCTTGCCGGCCGTCGCCAGCGCGACGCCCAGGTTGGCGACGACCGTGCTCTTGCCCTCCTGCGGGACCGCGCTCGTGACGAGGATCGAGGGGCCCTGGGCGCCGGCCTGAGCGAACTCGAGGTTCGCGCGCAACAGGTGGAGCGCATCGAGCTGGTGACCGGAGAGCGGCAGCTCCCGTGCGAGCATGAGCGGGGAACGCCGCCGGAGCCCTCGGGGGAGCGTCCCCAGGACGGGAGCCCCGAACCACTGCTCCGCCTCGTTGCGGTTGCGGATCCGGTTGTCGACGCTGTCGCGGGCGAGCCCGAGGACGAGGCCGAGGATGAGCCCGATGACTCCCGCCAGACCGAGCGTGCGCACAGGCCTCGGCGCGACGGGCTCGGGCTCCAGATGCGCGGGGTCGAACACCGTCGCGGTGATCGGCGCGCGGGACTCGGCGCCCACGCCTGCGACGGGCTGGCCGCCGAGCTTCTCGCGCACGAGCTGCGTGAAGACGAAACCGACGCTCTGAAGGATCCCGACCGCTTCGTCGGGATCCTTCGAGTCGTACGAGAGCTCGAGCACCGAGCTCTGGGGTCGGACGGAGACCGCGAGCTTCTCGAGGAGCTCGTCGGGCGTCAGGTCGAGCCCGCGCGCGCTGATGACGTTCTCCGCGACGATCTCGCTGCTGACCAGGTTGCGCATCGTCGAGGAGAACGGATCGACCGCGTTGCCGAACTGCGCCTGGAAGACGCCGCCGCCCTGCCCCACGACGATCTTCGACGACGCCCGATAGACCGTGTCCTGCAGCAGCACGACCACTCCGGCCGAGGCGAGCGCCACCGCCGGGAGCAGCAGGATCAGCCAGAGCTGACGCCTGACGACACTAAGATAGTGGGCGAGGGAGGATTGATTCTCGGACACGGGGAGCCGGCCTGGGAGCGCGTCGTCTCATGCTAGTCCGAGATTCGCGGCGCGCGACGGCCTGGCCCGACTCTTGAGCTCATGATCAGCGACGCGCCCACGAGGGGGATCCTCCACCCGGGTCTCCTGCTCGGTCTCGTCGCGGTCGGCGTCTGGACGGCATGGGCGTGGCTCGACGGTGGCCACCCGGCGTGGGCGGCGAGTCCCCTCGGCCTGGTGCTCGTCGGCCTCCTCGGGCTCGGTGTCTTCCTCGCCGGCCCGGGCGAGCACGCGGCCGAGCGGCTCCGGCTCGCGACGCTCGGCCTGCTGGTGGGCTTCGCCGGCTGGAACTTCGTCTCGATCCTGTGGGCGGGCTCTCCCGGGGACGCGTGGGCGGGCGCCAACAAGACGCTCGTCTACGTCGTGGCGTTCGCGCTCTTCGCCCTCTGGCCGATGACGCCGCGCACGCTCGACGCGATCCTCGGCGCCTTCGCGCTCGCGGTCGCGGGGACCGCGGGGATCGTGCTCGCCCGCGCGTACGCCGCGGACGACCCGAGCCGCTTCTTCGTCGAGGCCCGCCTGCTCGCGCCGACGGGGTACGTGAACGCGAACGTGGCCCTTTGGTCGGCGGCGCTCTGGCCGGCCCTGCACCTGGGGGCGAGGCGGGACGTCTCCGTCGCGTTGAGGGGCGTGTACCTGGCCTCGGCGGCGATCTTGATCCAGGCAGCGGTGCTCGGGCAGACGCGAGCCTGGCTCGTCGCCGCCCCGCTCGCGGCCGCGGTCTACGTGCTCCTGCAGCGGCAGCGCCTCCGTGCCGCGCTCTCGTTCGCGATCGTCGGCGGGGTCTCGCTGATCGCGATCCGCGCGCTGCTCGCGGTCTACGACGACGGGTTGGCGAGAGAAGGGCTCGCGGGTCCGCTCGAGCACGCGCTGCGCCTGTCTGCGGTGTCGGCGGTGCTCGCAGGCGCCGCTGGCGTCGCGTGGGGGCGGCTCGACCGCCGAGTCACGCTCACGCACGGCGCCGCCAGGGCGCTCGGCGTCGCCACCATCGTCCTCGTCGTCCTCGCGGCCGGGCTCGGCGGCGTCCGCGCCGCGGCGGCCGTCGAGGATCCGCGCGCGTGGGCGGAGGAACACTGGCGCGACTTCACGTGCTCGTACTGTCCCTCGGAGGCCCCCGGCTCCCGCTTCACCGGCACGCTCAGCAGCGACCGCTACCAGGCGTGGTCGATCGCGTGGCACGAGTTCACGCAACACCCCGTCGCCGGCATCGGCGCCGACAACTTCGCGACCTCCTACCTGAGGCACAGGACCGACCCCTATGTCAATCCTCGCTATCCGCACTCGCTCCCCCTTCGACTCCTGAGCCAGCTCGGGCTGGTGGGCACGTTGCTCCTCGCGGCCGGGACGGCGCTCGCCTTCTTCCTGGCGCTGCGCGCATGGATGCGTCTCGATCCGGGGCCTGCCGGCGCTGTCGGCGCCGCGCTGACCGCGTTCGTCTACTGGGCGCTGCACGGGACCGCCGACTGGTTCTGGGAGATCCCGGCCCTCTCGGCCCCCGCCTTCGGCCTCCTCGGCGCAGCGTCCGCCGCCACCGGGAGCGAGCTTCGTGCGCTGCCCAGCCCGAAGCCGGCGGTCCGGGTCGGGCTGGCAGTCGTCCTGGCGGCGTCGACGATCTCACTGGGTGTGACGTGGCTGGCCTCGTCGCTCGAGCGCGCCGCCGCCCGAACCTGGGTGAGGGCGCCCGAGACGTCGTACTCGCGTCTCGAGCTCGCGAGCCGACTCGATCCGCTCTCGGCGGACCCGCTCGTGCTCAAGGGCTCGATCGCGTTGAAGCGGCGAGACTGGGCCGAGGCCTCGAGCGCGCTGCTCCGGGCGGAGAACCGGGAGCCGGACACCTGGTACGTCCAGCTCCAGCTGGGCGTGCTCGCTGCAGCGAGGGGGAACTTCCCCGAGGCCGATCGCAGGCTGCGCGCGAGCCGGCGGCTCAATCCGCTCGAT
>JAICPI010000060.1 GCA_025929895.1 Thermoleophilia bacterium | reverse complement strand
GGCGTCCACCGCTCGGCGAAGATCTCGGCTCCGCGTGCGATTGGACAGTACTGGCCGTAGGTCCGCATGAGGCCAGTGTCGCGCTGTTCCAGCGCGCGGTGAAGTCCAGATTCTTGACTTCACGGTCGCCGACCCCGGCGGTGTCCTGAGGGCATCAAGCGAGGAGGTCCGGCCATGGAGATCAACGGATTCCGGGGCGACCTGATCGGCCCCGATGACGAGGAATACGACACAGCCCGAGCAGTGTGGAACGGTTCGGTCGACCGGCGTCCCCGGTACATCGCGCGTTGCCGCGGAGCGGCTGATGTGGCCGCTGTTGTGCGATTTGCACGCGAACACGACCTGGAGATCGCCGTACGGGGCGGGGGCCACAGCGTGGCCGGCACCGCGGTGTGCGACGACGGGGTCGTCATCGACCTCTCGGCGATGCGGGCCGTGTGGGTCGACCCCGCCGGTCGCACGGCCTGGGTGCAGGGTGGTGCTCTGTGGGGCGACGTCGACCACGAGACGCAGGCCCACGGTCTGGCCACCACCGGCGGCATCGTGGGCCACACCGGCGTCGCCGGGCTCACCCTCGGCGGCGGCATCGGCTTCCTCATGCGCAAGCACGGGCTCGCCGTCGACAACCTGCTTGCCGCCGAGGTGGTCACCGCCGAGGGCAGCATCGTCCGGGCGTCCGCCGACGAACACCCCGATCTGTTCTGGGCGCTGCGAGGCGGCGGCGGCAACTTCGGCATCGTCACCTCGTTCCGGTTCGCTCTGCACCCCCTCGGCCCGACCGTGATGGCCGGGCCTGTCTTCTGGGCGGCCGACAACACCAGCGACGTGCTGCGCTGGTACCGGGACTTCGTCGCCGAGGCGCCCGACGAGCTCGGCAGCGTTGTCAGACTCGGCACCGTTCCCCCGCTGCCCGTCATCCCCGTGGACCTGCACTGGCGACCGGCCATCGCCGTCGTTTGCTGCTACGCCGGCGCCGTCGAAGAGGGCGAGCGTGCGGTGCGGGCCCTCCGCCGGTTCGGGACGCCACTCGTCGACCTGCTCGGACCCTCGCCGTACGCCGCCTTCCAGAGCGGCCTCGACGACACCGTCCTCCACGGGTGGCACTACTACTGGAAGGCGACGAACCTCCCCGGCCTCTCCGACGAGGCCATCGCCGTCATCGCAGATCACGCCTACGCAGCCGGCTCGCCCCGGTCGTACGCGGCGATATTCCACCTGGGTGGCGCCGTCGCCCGAGTCCACCACGACGCCACCGCGTACGCCGGTCGCGACGTGGCCCACAACATGGTCATCGACGCCGTGTGGCTGCCTGACGAAGCCGGCGAGCACGCCGCGGCCGAGACCGCTTGGGCGCGGCGGTTCCTCCACGCCCTTCACCCGCACCGCGCGGGCGGCGTCTACGTCAACTTCCTCGATTCCGACGACGACTCCAGTCGGGTTCGAGAGGCCTACGGCGACCGGACCTACCGGCGGCTTGCCGAGGTCAAGGCCAAGTACGACCCCGACAACGCCTTCCACCACAACAAGAACATCGAACCCGGCTGAAGACGACGCGGACGAGACGCTGATCCGGACAGAGTCGCGCCGTGGTCGACGCTGTCCGGCTAGGCGTCGGAACGCTGGTCGATCGAGACCTCGTAGATGTCCGCGCTCTGGCGCTTGCCGCCGCCCTCGCCGGGCGACATGGCGTCGAACAGCGCGTCGACCCCGCGGGCCTCCTCCTCGGTGTCGCAGAACAGGACCATCGCCGAGCTGCCGTTCTGGACATCCGCGAGCACGAGCGTCTGCTTGATCGAGCCGAGCAGCCGCGCGACCTCGTCGCGTTCGAACCGCCCCTGCACCTGCTCGGCCATCTGGTCGATCGCCTCTTCGGTGACTCCTGCTTCCAGCTGCGAGCGCATTCCGTCGAGCTCCTGCTGCAGGGTCGCGGGGTCCCCGCCTTCGAAGCGTGTGACTCGTGCGTACATGCGGCCAACCTTTCCGTGTCGAGACCGGGTGTCGGCCATCGTATGCCGATGGGGCGCCCGCTCGGGCGCCCCATCGGAAAGTCGTTCCGGAGCCGCTAGCGGCTCTGCTGCTTGACCAGCTGCATCAGCTGCTGCTCGATCTGCTGCTCGTTCTGGCCGGACTTCCTCGAGATCGTCTGGACGAGCTGGTCCGGATCGCTCTTCGCCTGCTGGACGTCCTGGTCCTCGAGCTGGAACTGCTGCTTGAGCAGCGGCTTGTACTGATCGATGTTCTGCTGAAGCTGCTGTTTGACCTGCTGGTCGAGCATCTGACCCCTTTCGTCGGGCCGCCCGTCGTCCCGGGCGGCGCTCCCAAAGGGTGTTTCGGGCTCAGGCGCCGGTAAACCGATTTATACGTTGAAAGATGGGTACTTGGCTCCCGTAGCGCCGCCGGCTCGGGTCGGGTCAGGGTCGTCCGGCGACGTCGGCCGGGCGCTCGGGCACGTCGAACACCCGGGTCCCGCCCTCGTGCGGCGCCTCGATCGTGATGTTGGGGAGCACGCGGTCGAGCCAGCGCGGCATGTACCACGACTTCTCGCCGAGCATGGTCAGGAACGCGGGCACCAGCGTCATGCGCACGACGAGCGCATCCGTGAGGATCGCGACGGCGAGCAGGATCCCGAACTCCTTCGAGATCCGGTCCGACGTGAGGATGAACGCGGCGAAGACCGTGCCCATGATCACCGCGGCGGCCACGACGACGCGGCCGATCGCGGCGACCCCGTGCTCGACCGCTTCGCGGGTGTTCAGGCCGTGGACGTGCTCCTCGCGGATGCGGCTCATCAGGAAGACCATGTAGTCCATCGAGAGCCCGAAGAGGATCGCGAACGCGATGGGTGGCACGAACGTCTCGATCGGCCCGGTCCGGTCGAGGCCGATGTACTCGAGCAGGTACCCCTCCTGCACGATCAGCGTGAGCACGCCGAAGCCGATGAACGCGGACAGGATCGTCGTCACGGCCGCCGTGAGCGAGATCACGATCGAGCGGAACGCCATCGCGAGGACGATGAAGGTCACGCCGATTACGTAGAGCAGGAAGATCGGCAGGCGACTGAGGATGCGATCGCCGATGTCCTTGAACGCGGCCGTCAGGCCCGAGACGTAGACCTCGGCGTCGCTCCCCTCCGTGGCCGCCGGGACGACCTCGCCGCGCAGACGCTCGACGAGCTCGTCCGTGGCCTTGTCCTGCGGCGCCGAGGACGGCGTCACGAAGACGATCGCCACGGTCTCGGCGTCGTTCAGCTGCGGCTCCGCCACGGACGCGACGCCCTCGGTCCCCTGGATGCTCTCGTACAGGCGTTGCGGCACCCCTTCGTCGCCGTTGACGTCGACGACGATCGGGATCGGGCCGTTGAAGCCCGGGCCGAAGCCCTCCGCGAGCAGGTCGTACGCGCGACGCGCCGTCTGCTCCTCCGGGGCCGTGCCCTGGTCGGCCGCGCCGAGCCGCACGAGCCCCGAGGTGGACGCGAGCGCGAGCCCGGCGAGCAGCAGGACGACGAACACGACCTTTGCGTTCGAGGTCACGGTGCGGCCCCAGCCGGCGACGAACGTCCGCTCGCGCGCGGCCTCCGAGTCGTCGATCGCCGGCAGGAACGGCACCTTGAAGCGGTCGACCTTGTGGCCGAGCAGCCGCAGCACCGCGAGCAGGAGCGAGTTCGCGATCAGCACGGTCGTGAGGACGCCGAGCGCGGAGCCGATGCCGAGCTTCGTCACGAAGTCGAGCCCGAAGAAGGCGAGACCGGTGACCGAGATCGCGACCGTGAGGCCGGCGAAGAGCACCGCCCGCCCCGCGGACGCGCCCGCCTCGGCAGCTGCGTCGACCGGCGACAGTCCTTCGTGGAGCAGCTGCCGGAAGCGTGTGACGATGAAGAGCGAGTAGTCGATCCCGACGCCGAGCCCGATCATCGACACGAGGAGCGGCGTGATCGTGTTGATGGTGGTCAGCCCCGCAAGGATGAACAGCAGCAGGAACGCCGTCGCGAGCGCGCTCAGCGCCAGGACGATCGGGATTCCCGACGCTACGAAGGTCCGGAACACGACCAACAGCACGATCAGCGCCGCCAGTAGACCGAGCAGCTCCTGCGTTCCCTGCTCGATCGGCGGGAACTCGGCGTCGCCGTTGAACTCCGCCGTCACCCCGGCCGGCTCGACCTCCTCGCGAACCGCTTCCTGCACGGCGAGGACCGCTTCGCGGTCCGCCTCGAAGATCACGCGGTCGAACTGCGCCTCCGCGTAGGCGATCCGTCCGTCGTCCGAGAACGTCTCGTCGCTGAACGGGTCGCCGACGCTCTCGATCCCGGCCTCGTCCTCGGTCGGAGCGAACGCGCGGGTCTCGAGCCTCGCGATCGCGCCCTCGATCGCCTCTCGGCGCTCCGCCGTGTCGAGCCGCTCGCCCTCCGGCGCCGCGAACACGAGGTTGAGGACGCCGCCCTGCTCGGACGCGAACTCGGCCTCGATCAGGTCGGTCGCCCGTTGCGTATCGGAGCCGGGGATCTCGAACTCGTCCCGCAGCGAGCCGCCGACCGTCGACACGAGCGCGATCAGGACGACGACGATCCCGAGCCAGCCCGCGATCACCCGCCACGGGTGCGTCGCGCACATGCGCGTCCAGCGGGCGAGGGCGCCCGTGGCCAGGCGTTCGTGAGCCGCGCGGCGTTCGGCCATACGTTCCCCGACGGGCGGCAGGCCCGGATTCTTCCCCTCCATTCCTCCGTCGTCCGGCATGTGGTCGCTCCCTTTCGTGTCTGCTCGGTCTAGCAAAAGACCGGCGGTCGACCTGGAACTCATCGGTCGCAGCGAGGGGAGTGGAACACGGCCTCCCCCCGAGTTCGCGCGCCGCGGCTAGACGGCGGCGAGCCTGCGGGCTTTCCGAGAGGATGCGGTCTGGCGCTTCTGCGCCGAGAGCTCGACCTTGCGCAGCCGCACGTACGTCGGCGTCACCTCGACGCACTCGTCCTCGCGGATGAACTCGAGCGCCTGCTCGAGCGAGAGCGGGCGCGGCGGGATCAGGCGCACCAGCTCGTCCGCCGTCGACGAGCGCATGTTCGTCAGCTTCTTCTCCTTCGTCGGGTTGACGTCGAGATCCTCGGCGCGGGCGTTCTCGCCGACGATCATCCCCTCGTACACCTCGACGCCCGGCCCGACGAAGAGCTGGCCACGCTCCTGGAGGTTGAAGAGCGCGAACGAGGTCGTCGGACCGCGACGGTCGGCGACGAGGCTGCCGCTCGGACGCGTGCGGAGCTCGCCGTGCCAGGGCTCGTAGCCCTCGAAGACGTGGTGGAGGATCCCCGTCCCGCGCGTCTCGGTCAGGAACTCGGTGCGAAAGCCGATCAGCCCGCGCGCCGGCACGAGGTACTCCATCCGCGCCCAGCCCCTGCCGTGGTTGACCAGGTCCTCCAGCCGGCCCTTGCGCAGCGCGAGCAGCTGCGTGATCACGCCGACGTACTCCTCCGGGACGTCGATCGCGAGTCGCTCCATGGGCTCGTGCACCTTGCCGTCGAGCTCGCGCGTGACCACCTGCGGCTTGCCGACCGTGAGCTCGAAGCCTTCCCGCCGCATCAGCTCGACGAGCACCGCCAGCTGCAGTTCTCCGCGACCCTGCACCTCCCACGTGTCGGGCCGCTCCGTCGGGAGCACGCGGAGCGAGACGTTGCCGATCAGCTCCTGGTCGAGGCGCGCCTTGACCATCGTCGCGGTCAGTCGCGTGCCGTCCTGTCCGGCCAGCGGCGAGGTGTTCGTGCCGACGGTCATCGAGAGGCTCGGCTCGTCGACGCCGATCACGGGCAGCGGGCGGGGGTCGTCCGGGTCGGCCAGGGTCTCGCCGATCGTCACCTCGGGGATCCCCGCGACGGCGATCAGCTCGCCGGGGCCGGCCTCCTCGGCCTCGACCCGGTCGAGCGCATCGGTCACGTACAGCTCGGTCGCCTTCACGCGCTCGATCGAGCCGTTCGCGCGACACCAGGCCAGCGGCTGGCCCTTGCGGATCGTCCCCTCGCGCACGCGGCAGAGCGCGAGCCGGCCGACGTACGGCGACGCGTCGAGGTTCGTCACGTGCGCCTGGAGCGGGTGACCGTCCTCGTAGCGCGGCGGCGGGATCCGCTCGAGCAGCGCCTCGAAGAGCGGTTGCAGGTCGTCCGCGAGCGCGTCGGCCTCGAGCCCGGCCTTCCCGGCGCGTGCGTTCGTGTAGACGATCGGGAACTCGATCTGGCCCTCGTCCGCGTCGAGGTCGAGAAAGAGCTCGTAGACCTCGTTCACGACCTCCTCCAGGCGTGCGTCGGGCCGGTCGACCTTGTTGACCACGAGCACGATCGGCAGCCGGGCCTCGAGCGCCTTGCGCAGGACGAAGCGCGTCTGCGGCAGTGGGCCCTCGCTCGCGTCGACGAGCAGCAGCACGCCGTCCACCATCGTCAGCGCGCGCTCGACCTCGCCGCCGAAGTCCGCGTGGCCCGGCGTGTCGACGATGTTCACCTTCACGTCGCCGTAGCGGACGGCGGTGTTCTTGGCGAGGATCGTGATCCCCTTCTCGCGCTCCAGGTCCATCGAGTCCATCACGCGCTCGGCCACGTCCTGGTTTTCCCGGAACGAGCCGGCCTGCCAGAGCATCGCGTCGACGAGCGTTGTCTTCCCGTGATCGACGTGGGCGACGATCGCGACGTTGCGGATGTCCTCGCGAAGCGGCACCCGACGAGGGTAGCGGTGACTGTTCGCGCCGCGTCTGCTTCGAGCCTCAGCGGCTGATCGCTGCGATCACCGTCGCTTGGGCAGCGCGCTCGTCCAGCAGCCGCGCCAGCTCACCGGCCGGCCGGCGCCGCCGTGCGGTCCCGATGAGCCTTGCCACCGTCCTGGAAGGGCGTCTAGGATCGTCGTCCCGCCGCGGTGACTCGATCGCCGGGCGGACCCAGGAGGAGGGAGCATGCGATTCAGAACGGCAGCGGCGCTGGTCTTCGGACTGGCGCTGACAATTCCCGTCTCGGGCGCCGGCGCTCACGACGTCGTCGTCATCGACGACGGCGCGATCGACAACGCAGCCGAGACGCACATTCACCACCAGCACGGTGGAGAAGAGGGGCATCTGCCGCCGGGCAGCGCGAACGTGCGCCTGGTCGGGCGAGGATCGATCAACCAGGACGGCAAGGAGGGTCGTGTCGCAGACGTCGGAGTGTTCGGCGGCTACGCCTACCTCGCCGCGTTCTGGGAGCCGATCTGCCAGAAGGGCGGCGTCTACGTCTTCGACATCGCGAACCCGAGCAAGCCGAAGCAGATCAACTTCATCCGGACCTCGAACGATAGCTACGTCGGCGAGGGGGTCCAGGTCATCCACATCGACACGCCCGCGTACAGCGGTGACGTGCTCGCGATGAACAACGAGATCTGCAACGAGGACAAGGGGGACGAGAAGCACCCGAACGGGGGCATGACGCTCGTCGACGTCACGAACCCGAAGGTGCACAAGTACCTCGCCCAGCACGCGGGTGATCGCGCGGCCGACGGGTCGATCAACGAGATCCACAGCGTCTTCATCTGGGACGCCGGCGCCAAGGCGTACGCGGTCCAGGTCGACAACGAGGAGGCGACCGACGTCGACATCATGGACATCACCGATCCGCGCAACCCGGTGATGGTCGCCGAGTACGACCTGGCGGCGATGGTCCCCGGGATCCTCCAGCCGAACCAGGGTCTCGACTCCGTCTTCCACCACGACGTGGTCGTGAAGCAGATCGGGAGTCGCTGGGTCATGCTCGTGTCGTACTGGGACGGCGGCTACGTGACGCTCGACGTCACCGACCCCGCCCACGCCACGTACATCGGCGACAGCGACTTTGCGTTTCCGGACCCGGAAGCCGCCGAGAGCGGCCTGACCGTCGATCCGGAAGGGAACGCCCACCAGTCGGAGTTCTCGCTCGACAACGAGTACATCGTGGCCGCGGACGAGGACTTCAACCCCTTCAAGGCCAAGGCGACCAACGACGAAGGCACCGAGTTCACCGCCATCCAGGGCAGCGACGTGCCCGGCATCCCTCAGGGCGGGTCGATCGAGGGCGACACGGTGTACGTCGGCCGCGCCTGCCCCGGAGACGCCGCGGTCCCGGCCGCGACGGGCCCGGGTCAGATCGCCCTGGCGGAACGCGGAGTGTGCACGTTCCAGGAGAAGCTCGACAACGTTGTGGCAGCGGGCGGCTACGAGGCGCTGCTCGTGTTCAACCGTGAGGAGAGCACGGTGGGCGACGGCTGCGAGACCCTGATCTCGATGCTCGTCGCAGGCGATCTCCCGGCGTTCTTCGTCACTCGGGAGACGGGGTACGACCTGCTCGACCTGTCGTACGACCACGCCGCGTGCCTGGCCGGCGACGGGACGCGCACGGCCCCGGCCGCAGTGGGGACGCATGGCGACGGGGTGTCGCTGGAGTCGATCTTCGACGGGTGGGGCTACGTCCACCTGTACGACAACAACGCCGGAAAGCTCGTCGAGCTCGACACGTACGCAATCCCCGAGGCGCACGACCCTGCACACGCCGAGGGATCTGGTGACCTGTCGGTTCACGAGGTCGCGATGTCGCACAGGGACAGCCGGCTGGCCTACTTCTCGTACTACGCAGCCGGCTTCCGGGTCGCGCGCATCGTGAACGACGAGCTCGTCGAGATGGGGCACTTCATCGACGAGGGCGGCAACAACTTCTGGGGAGTCCAGGTGTTCGAGCACGACGGCCGGGAGTTGGTCGCCGCCAGCGATCGCGACTTCGGGCTCTACATCTTCGAGTACACAGGACCCTGACCGAAGCACGGGGGCGGTCCGACACGGGCCGCCCCCACCGCTCTAACCGCGGACGAGAGCGCGCGACGACGACCTGCTCCGGCCGGCCGCGCCACGACTCCAGCGCGGGGGAAGCTTCAGGGGATCGCGTGCAGCACGTCGAGATACCGGCCGTAGCCCGACGGGCTGGACCACGCGGTCGCGCTCTCGACGGACGTGCCCTCGCCCCACTCGTTGAAGCTGATCACGTACTGGAACTGCGCCTCGGAGTGCGCCATCCGCCAGACGCTCCGGCGCCAGGTGGCGATGCTCCGGCGACGGGCCGGGCGCTGCTCGGGCGCGAAGAAGAACCCCGGCGAGATCGAGTACGCGAAGGGGAAGAGGTCGAACTCGTATTTGTTCGCCGAGTACGGATGCCAGCCGTCGACGGCCGCGACGCAGCTCCGGTAGCCGTGGAAGGAGCGCATGACGAGGAACGCTCCGACGGTCGCGTTCGCCTCGGTCCAGCGCGCGGCGGCCTCGCAGCCGTGGCCGTCGTCCGCGTCCCCGTAGACGAAGACCACCGGACGCCCGCCGAGCTTCAGGTAGCCGCGGTGGGAGCCGTACCGGCCCGCGATGTACTCGAGGTCGGCGCGGATCTCCTCGACGCTCGGGTCGCCGTACCCCTCGAGCTCGTGGTAGATCGCCCAGCGGAAGCGGAGGCGGGCTCCCGTGGAGAGATGCGTGTCGAAGCGCCGGTCGGTGAGGCTGCCGGCGCCCCACCAGGAGTACGTCGCGGCGCGGATGTGGCCGTACCGCATCGCCCGCACGTGACGCTCGATCACGTTCGGCAGCCCGGCGTCGTAGAAGCCGAGCGACGGCCGGAAGTGCGTGAACGGGGACATCTGGGCGTGGGTCCAGCCCTCGGGGAACCACGGGTAGTACGCCGCGATCCGGATCGAGTTGTAGGGGGCCGCCCCGGCCGAGGGGGCGAGCACGAGGACGGCGAGCGCCGTCAGCAGGAGGAACCGAGGGCGCACTGGACACTTATATCGTCCTGGGGATGCAGCGCACACTCCCCTGGAATTGGTATTTCGAGCCCGAGATCCTGCGCCGGGAGCAGGAGACGATCTTCCGGCGCTCCTGGCAGTACGTCGGCCACGAGGGGCAGGTCCGTGAGCCAGGCTCCTATTTCGCGGGCCGCGCGGGCGACGTGCCGGTCGTCGTCACCCGTCCGGAAGACGGTGGGCTCCGGGCCTTCCTGAACGTCTGCCGCCACCGGGGAACCGTCCTCGTCGAGGGCGAGGGACGGCGCGCGACGCTCCAGTGCCCCTACCACGCGTGGACGTACGGGCTCGACGGGAGCCTCCGCGCGGCACCCCGCTCGGACGAGACGGCGCCCCGCGACGAGCTCGGCCTCCTGCCGCTGCGCGTCGAGACCTGGGGCCCGTTCGTGTTCGTGAACCCGAGCGAGGAGGGGCCCACGCTCCGCGAGACCCTCGGCGAGCTCTGGGACGCGCTGGCCTTCGACGAGCTCGAGTTCCACCACCGCGTCGAGTACGAGCTGGAGTCGAACTGGAAGGTGGCGTGCGAGAACTACCTCGAGTGCTACCACTGCGCCGTCGCGCACCCCGGCTTCAGCGCGGTCGTCGACGTCTCCCCGGACGCGTACCTGCTGGAGGAGCACCGCTGGCACTGGTCGCAGTTCGCGCACGCGCGCGGCAACGGCGCCGCGGGCTCGTTCCACTTCGTCTGGCCGAACCTGAAGCTCAACGTCTATCCCGGCCGGCCGAACCTCTCGATCGGGCCGGTCTGGCCCGAGGGGCCCGAGCGCTCGCGCGGCTTCCTCGACTACTTCTTCGCGGCCGGCGAGGACGACGCGTGGATCCGCGACCTGCTCGAGCTCGACGACCAGGTCGGGCGCGAGGACACGGCGCTCGTCGAGCGCGTGCAGCGCGGCGTGCGCTCGGGCGTGCTCGGCGAGGGCCGGCTGCTCGGCGAGAGCGAGCGGCTGATCGCGGGATTCGACGGGCTCGTCAGAGACGCGCTCGCTTGACGCAGACGATCGTGTTCTCCGTCGTCGCGGCGAGCGCGATCCTCGCCGGTGCCGGGCTCGGCTCGTTCTGGGAGCCGCCGAAGCAGCTTCAGGGGGCGCTGCTCGCGTTCGCCGGCGGTGCGCTCGTGACGGCGCTCGCCTTCGAGCTCTTCCTCCCCGCCGAGCGCGAGACGGGCCTGACGAGCGCCGCCGTCGCGCTGCTCGCCGGAGCGACGGTCTTCATCGGCGTCGACCTCCTGCTCGACAGGAAGGTCGGCGGCCGCGAGGCGGTCGGGTTCGCCCTGGTCGCGGCCGTCACGCTCGACGGCGTGCCGGAGAACATCGCGCTCGGCGTCACGCTCGCCGACGAGGGCTCCTACGCGCTGCTCGCGGCGATCTTCGCGTCGAACTTCCCCGAGGCGCTCGGCGGCGCGGCGTCGATCCGCGAGGACGAGAAGTCCCGTCTGCTCGCGTTCGGCATCTGGGCGGCGGTGGCCGTGCTCCTCGTCGTCGCCCTCGTCGGCGGCCGCCTGCTCGGCGTGTCCGCCTCCGACGGGACGACCGCGCTCTTCCTCGCGTTCGCGGCCGGCGCCGTCCTGGCGTCGATCGCCGACACGGTGCTCCCGGAGGCGTTCGCCGAGGGCGGCCCGCTGATCGGGTTCGCGAGCACGGCGGGATTCCTGACGGCGTACGCCCTCGCCGGCTAGCGCCGCCGGCGGAACCACGCCGGGCGAGGCGGCAGCTCGCCGCCCTCGCCGAGCGCGCGCGCAGCCGCGAGCACGTCGGCCGCCTCGACGCGCATCAGCTCCTCGGCCGTGAGGTGCTCGAGCGCGGCACCCGCGACTCCGGCGAGGCGCAGCGCCTGCGCGTTCAGCGCCTGCTCGAAGATCGTGCGGGCGTAGCGCGCGTTCCCGAAGCCCTCGCCCCGCAGCGCCGAGTCGAACGTCCGCCGGAGCGCGGCCTCGGCGTCCTCGCCGAGCCGGTACTCGGCCTCCCCTGCGAAGCGCCGCGTGATCGCGATCAGCTCCTCGGTCGTGTAGTCGGGGAAGACGATCTCGCGCGAGAAGCGCGAGCGCAGACCCGGGTTCGAGTCCAGAAACCGCTCCATCGGCCGCGGGTAGCCCGCGACGATGACGACGAGCCGGTGGCGGTAGTCCTCCATCCGCTTCAGCAGCGCCTCGACCGCCTCAGGACCGAAGTCCTGCACCATCGCCTCCGGCGCGAGCGCGTACGCCTCGTCGACGAAGAGCACGCCGTCGAGCGCGCGCTTGATCGCGCGGTCGGTCTTGAGCGCCGTCGTCCCGACGTACTGCCCGACGAGGCCGGCGCGATCGACCTCGACGAGCTGGCCGCGCCGGAGCAGGCCCAGCGCGCGGTACATCTCCGCGAGCAGCCGCGCGATCGTCGTCTTGCCGGTGCCCGGATTGCCGAGGAAGACGAGGTGCTGCGACGTCGCGGCCTCGGGCAGGCCGTGCTCGAGGCGGCGGCCCTGCAACTGGAGGAACGCGACGAGCGCGCGAACCTGCTCCTTGACCGTCTCGAGGCCGACGAGCGAGTCGAGCTCGGCCTGCACCTCGCCGAGCGAGCGCGCGGGCTCGACGCGGCCGCGCAGCGGCTCGGGCAGGTCGAGCTCGCCCGCCACTTGGCGCAGGCGCTCGCGCGCGGCGTTGAGGACGTCGTCCAGCATCGTGTTCGTGTGCCCCAGACCGAGGGCTACCATGCGAAGCATGGCGACGGACCCCCTGCGCGCGCTGCTCCAGCAGGCGTTCCCCGAGGCCGAGGAGCTCGACGTCCTCGATCGCACGGGCGGCGGCGACCACTTCCATGTGACCGTTCGAGCGAGCCGCTTCGACGGTCTGAGCCTCGTCGACCAGCACCGCCTGGTCTACGACGCGCTCGCCGCTCCGCTCGCCGACGGCACGATCCACGAACTGCGAATCACGACGAGAGGAACTGGATGAGCGAGCTGCGCGACCGGATCAAGGAGATCATCGACACCGAGGACGTCGTCGTCTTCATGAAGGGCACACCGCAGTGGGTGATGTGCGGCAACTCGATGCGCGCGCTCGAGGCGCTGCGCGCAATCGAGGCGCCGATCGCCGCGGTCGACATCCTTCCGAACCCGGAGTATCGCCAGGAGCTGACGGCGATCTCCGGCTGGCCCACGATCCCGCAGGTGTTCGTCAAGGGCGAGCTGATCGGCGGCGCGGACATCGTGCAGGAGCTCGTCGTCAGCGGCGACCTCCAGCAGAAGCTCGTGGACGCGCTCGGCGAGGACTACCGCGCGCCGGGCGAGGAGAAGACGCTCGCGCTCGCGGTCTAGGAGGGCTTGGCGGAACGGGCCTCGTCGTCGGGGTGCGCTGGGGGTCGCGAGGCAAGGACGCAGGGAGCCCTCGTACCTGGAGGTACGGGGGCGACTGAGGACGCGGCCTCGC
>JAICPI010000005.1 GCA_025929895.1 Thermoleophilia bacterium | reverse complement strand
CGGCGAGCCGCCGGATCTCGTCCATCAACCCGCGCGGCGCGATCGTCGCGTAATCGGCGAGCGCCTTGTGACCGACGTTGACGGCTTGCAGCACGAAGCGTGAGACGATAGTTGCGAGCGGAGGTTAGGCGTCGAGGACCTTGACGAAGCGGAGCCGCGAGCCGCGGCCGCCTGCGCCGGCTCCGATCTCGAGCTCGTCGGCGATCGAACGGATGATCGCGATCCCGAGCCCGCCCTCGGTCAGCTCCCCCTCCGCGTCCCGCGCGTGCGCCGGGTCGAACCCCTCGCCGTCGTCCACCACCTCGACCACGAGCCGGTCGGGGTAGAGCTCGTACCGGATGTCCACGTGCCCCTCACCGTCTCCGTAGGCGTGTCGGACCGAGTTCGAGCAGGCCTCGGTGAGCGCGAGCTTCAGGTCGGCGAGGGTGTCTTCCGCGAGCGGGCGGAGCCGTGAGATCCCCGTCAGCGCGAGCCGACAGAGGGTGATGTACTCGGCCTTCGCCGGGATGCGCAGCTCGACCTGCCGAGTGCCCGGGACCGGCCCGGTCACGGAGTGGTCGAGCGTCGCCATCGCAGGAAAGGCTGCCCAGACTTCGGCAAACGAAACTACTCGATCCTGGTTTTTTCGTCGGGCCCCGTCATCCCTCGCGGGCGCTTTTACCCCACGCGGCGGACCGCCTAACGCGGCCGCTCGCCGAGCCGGACCGCGACCTGCCGCCGGGCCCGGTCACGAACGATCGTGAAGATCACGGTCTCACCAGGCGAGAGCTCGTCGCTGACGAGCCGGACGACGTCGTCGGCCCCCTCGACGGGCTCGCCGCCGATCGCGACGATCACGTCGCCGCCGACCGGGAAGGTGATGCCGTTGAACTCCTCCTCGCGCTCGCCGCCGAGGAGGCCGGCCCGCGCGGCCGGGCTGTTGCGCGTCACCTCTGTGATCGCCGCCCCGCGCTCGACCTCGTAGTCGAAGCGGCGCGCGAGCGACGGCGTCAGATCGGTCGTCCACACCCCGACGTAGGCGTAGCGGACGGTGCCCGTCTCGACGAGCTGCTCGAGCGAGCGCTTGGCGGCGTTGATCGGGATCGCGAAGCCGACCCCTTCGTTCTGGCCGGAGGAGCTCCGGATCTGGGCGTTGATCCCGATCACGCGCCCCCGCGCGTC
This sequence comes from Thermoleophilia bacterium, assembly GCA_025929895.1. Classification (GTDB taxonomy): domain Bacteria; phylum Actinomycetota; class Thermoleophilia; order Gaiellales; family Gaiellaceae; genus JACCTU01. The sequence goes on along the minus strand of JAICPI010000005.1, from coordinate 71,620 downwards.
GAACAGCGGGCCGCCGGAGTTGCCGCGGTTGATCGGCGCATCGGTCTGGATCGCCCCCACGACGTTGTAGATCGACGTCAGCGAGGCGATCGAGCGGTCGGTCGCGGAGACGACGCCGACCGCGAGCGAGCTCTCGTTCCCGAAGGGGCTGCCGATCGCGGCCACGGGCTCCCCGACGACCACGTCGTCGGAGTCGCCGAGGGGGACGGGGCTCACGGCGTGCGAGTCCGGATCCACCTCGACCACGGCGACGTCGGTGAAGGGATCGTGGCCGACCACCTCGGCCCGGACACGGTCGCCGTCGGCGAACTGGACGAAGACGGCGGTCGCCGGGCGCACGATCGGCCGGCCGTTCCCGGCCGTGGTCACGACGTGGGAGTTCGTGAGCACGTGGCCCTCGTCGTCCACGACGAACCCGGAGCCCTGGGCGGCGTCCTCCTCGTCGCCCCCTTCCTCGCCGAAGACGGCGTAGATCGTGACGACGCCGTCGATCCTGGCGTCGTAGATCTCCGCCGGCTCGAAGTCGTCGCCCACGAGTGGAGCCGCCGCCGATCGTGGCGTATCCGCCGGTTCGGTCCGGGGGGCCGGAGTGCCGGCGATGACCGTGTCCGCGTCGCCGACCCAGCCGGCGGCGGTCCCGATCCCGAGCGCCGCAAGGGCGCCGAGCAGCCCCGAGGCGAGGGACACGAGCACGACGGAGGCGGGGCGCACGGGCGCCACTGTAGCCACCGCCGTTTCCGAGGAAAACGGCCTACTAGGCCGCCGAGGGCAGGGCCAGGCGGAACGTGGTCGACCCGGGCTTCGACTCGAGCTCGATCGTGCCGCCCATCAGCTCCGCGAGCTCGCGGGCGATCGCGAGGCCGAGGCCGCTCCCGGACGCGACCGCGCCGTCGACCCGGTAGAAGCGCTCGAAGACCTGCTCCTCCTGACCGCTCGGGATCCCCGGGCCGGCGTCCTCGACCGTGAGCACGGCCCGGCCGTTCTCCTGGGCCGCGCAGATCCGGACGCGGGTGCCCGGCGGCGTGTGCACGAGCGCGTTCTCGAGCAGGATCCGCCCGATCTGGATCGTGCGCTGCTCGTCGCCGACGCCCTCGGGCGAGCCGTCGACGTCGGTCTCGATCCGATGGCCGCGCGAGCGGGCGACCGCCTCGAACTCCTCGCAGATCGTCCGTGCGACGGCGCCCAGGTCGAGGCGGGCCCGGTCGAGCCGGACCCGGCCGGCGTCGAGGCGGGAGAGGTCGAGCAGGTCGGTGGCGAGCTTCGTCAGCCGCTGGACCTGCTCCCGCGCGGTGGCGACGAACTCGCGCCGGGTGGGCTCGTCGAGCTCCTCGCCGTCGAGGAGCTCCAGGAAGCCGCCGAGGGAGAACAGCGGCGTCCGGAGCTCGTGCGAGGCGTTCGCGATGAACTCGCGGCGCGCCCGCTCCAGCCCCGCCAGCCGCTGCCGCATCCGGTCGAAGGCGCCGGCGAGCTGGCCGACCTCGTCGCGACCTGCGTCGACGATCGGCTCGTCGAAGCGTCCGCTCGCGATCCGGTCGGCCGCGCGCTCGAGCCGCCGGAGCCGCCGGGCGAAGAGATAGGCCGCCCCGTACCCGACGGCCAGCGAGAAGACGAGCGCGAAGACACCCGCGACGAGCAGACGGCGGCGGACGAGTTGGACGTTCTCGAGCGTGTCGCCGAGCGGCGCTCGGAGGACGAGAACCAACGTGCCCTCACCGAACGCGACAGCGGCCTCCGCGTAGGCGTCGTCGCCCTCGTCCACGCGAACGCCCTGCGGCTCGAGCGTCTCGAGCGCGCGGACCGCGACCGCGTCCTGGACGAGGGTCTGCTGCCCCGCGGGTACCTCCTGCGAGTCGGCGAAGGGGAGCACCACAGGCCCTTCGGCCACGGGGACGTCGACGATCAGCACCCGTGCGTTCACGCTCGCGGCAGCGTTCTCGACGAAGATCTGCCACTGCTCGTCGTTCTCCGGCACGCGCGCCGCGAAGATCTCCGCCGACTGCACGAGCTGGTCGACCTTCGCGTCGACGAGATTCCGCTCCACGAGCGGGACGAGGGCCACGTAGACGATCCCGAGCGCGGCCGCGACGACGAGCAGGAGCGCGAGGCTCAGGCGGGCGCCGACGCTGCGGAGCGGGCTCATCCGACGAAGCGGTACCCGGCGCCCCGGACGGTCTGGAGGTAGCGCGGCTCGCTCGGGTCGGCCTCGAGCTTCTCGCGGAGGTGGCGCACGTGGACGTCGATCGTCCGCGGCTCCCGGTAGTCCGACCCGCCCCAGAGGGCCTCGAGCAGCCGCTGGCGCGAGAAGACGACGCCCGGGCTCGACGCGAGCGTGCGCAGGAGCTCGAACTCCACGTACGTGAGCTGCACGGGCTCGCCCCCGACCTCGACCGTGCGTCGCGCGAGGTCGATCGCCACCTCGCCGGCCTCGATCGTCGACCCGTCGCCCGAGCCCGGGCGCGGTGCGGAGACGCGCCGGAGGAGCGCGCGCACGCGACTCCGGAACTCCCGGATCGAGAACGGCTTCGTGATGTAGTCGTCCGCGCCCAGCTCGAGGCCGAGCACCTTGTCGAACTCGTCGTCGCGGGCCGTGAGCATGATGATCGGCACCGAGCTCTGCGAGCGCAGCCGCTTGCAGACCTCGAGGCCGTCGAGCTTCGGCAGCATCACGTCGAGCACCACCAGGTCCACCGGATGCTCGGCGAAACGCTGGAGCGCCTCCTCCCCGTCGTGCGCAGGGACGACGCGGAACCCGTCGCGCTCGAGCGGGTACGTCAGCAGCTTCTGGACCGACTCCTCGTCGTCGACCAGCAGGATCGTGGACGCGTCGGCCATCGGCTCAATGATGCCGGGAGACGGCCCGCCTACACTGATCGGCGATGGCCGCGTTCCCGCCTCCGTCTTCACGGCGGCCGAGGCCGGGATCGCCCGAGCGGCCCGTCAACGCCCGCATGTACCGCGGGACCTGGCTCCTCCTCGCGATTCCGCTGCTTCTGGCCGCGTTCAGCGTCGCCCGCCCCGCGCCGCTCGCCGCGCCGTTCCCCCCGGCGTTCGACAGCGCGTCCGCCGCGACCCTCGCGGGCGAGCTCGCGCAGTTCAATCCGCAGCGCTTCCCCGGCACGGCTTCCGCCGCCGGCGCGTCCGAGTGGTTCCGCGAGCAGCTCGTGCCGTACGGGCTCGAGGTGCGCGCGCAGCCCTTCACGGCGGAGGTGCCCGGCTACGGCGAGGTCCGCTTCGAGAACCTGATCGCGCAGGTGCGGGGCCGCTCCGCCCGCCGCATCGTCGTGCTCGCCCACCGCGACAACCTCGGGATCGGCCCGGGCGCGAACGACAACGCGTCGGGGACGGCGGCGCTGATCGTGCTCGCTCGCTCGTACGCGACGGCGTCGCAGCAGGAGGACCAGCGTCAGGGGCCCGCGCACACGCTCATGTTCGTCTCGACCGACGGCGGGGCGCTCGGCGGGTACGGCGCGGCGCACTTCGCGGAGACCGAGGGCGAGGAGATCGAGGCGGTCGTGAACCTCGACGCGATCGCCGGCGCGGGGCCGGCGCGGCTCGAGCTCGCCGGGACGCGGCCCCGTTCCCCGGGCTGGACGCTCGTCCGCACCGCGTCGGTCCAGCTGACGGAGCAGACGGGCCGCACGCCCGGACGGCCGAGCGCCGGTCGCCAGCTGCTCGACCTCGCGTTCCCGTTCAGCCTCTACGAGCAGGCCCCGTTCGTCGGCCGGGGGATCCCCGCGGTCACGATCACAAGCCAGAGCGAGCCGGCGCCGCCCGCGCTCGGCGACAACGCGATCCGCCCCGCCGCCGTCGCCCGGCTCGGCCAGATCGGCAGCGCAGCGCAGACGCTGATCGGCTCGGTCGACCAGGGGTTGGAGATCACGCGGGAGGACGCCCCCTACGTGTACCTCGGCGAGCGCGCGATCCGCGGCTGGGCGATCCAGCTGGTGCTCGTCGCGGCGCTGCTCCCGTTCCTCGCAGTCGCGGTCGACCTCTTCGCGCGGTGCCGTCGTCGACGCATCGCGCTGGGCCCTGCCGTGCGCAGCTACGTGAGCAGGCTCTCGTTCTGGCTCTTCGTCGGTTTCGCGTTCGCCGTGATCGCGAAGGCCGGCGGCTGGCCGCAGGGCGCCGAGCGGGCGATCGCGCCGGAGACCGATGCGGCCCGCGTGTGGCCGGTCGGGGCCCTGATCGTGCTCGCCGCGCTCGCGCTGATCGGGTGGTTCGTCGCCCGCGATCGCTTGATCCCACGCCGCCGCGTCACGGTCGAGGAGGAGCTCGCCGGTCACACCGCGGCGCTGCTCGCGTTCGGGTTGATCGCGATCGTCGTCGTCGCCGTCAACTCCTTCGCGCTCGTGTTCGTGTTGCCTGCTCTGCATACATGGGTGTGGCTGCCGCAGCTCCAGCACCGCTCCGCAGGCGTACGCTTCGCCGTGATCGCCGCCGGCTTCGCCGGCCCGGCGCTGCTCGTATGGTCGTTCGCGGACCGGCTCGGGCTCGGGATCGACGCGCTCGCGTACCTGGTCGAGCTCGTCGCGATCGGCTACGTCCCGGTCCCGTTCGTGATCCTGTTCCTGGCCTGGCTCGCCGTCGGCGGCCAGCTCTCCGCGCTCGCCGCCGGGCGCTACGCGCCGTACCCGTCGGCCGAGGAGCGACCGCCGCGCGGGCCGATCCGCGAGGTCGTCCGACTCGCGCTGCTCGCGATCGAGCGCCGCCGCGCACCCGAGGTCGAGCGGCGGGCGTTGGAGGGCTGATGCGCCGCTTCCTCCGCGCGCTCGGAGCGCTCCTGATCGTCGCCGGGCTCCTGACCCTCGCCTGGGCGCTCGTGGTCTGGCGGTGGGAGGACCCCGTCACGAGCATCTACACCGCGTACGAGCAGCGCGGTCTGTCCTCCGGGCTCGACGAGCGCTTCGACTTCTACGAGCAGCGCGCGAGCGCGCCGACCTCCATGGACCCCGCGGAGGTCGCACGCGAGGCGAGGCGCTACCGGCAGGGGACCGAGATCGGCGCCGGGCTCGGGCGGATCGAGGTGCCGCGCCTGGACCTGCGCATGGTGATGGTGTACGGGACCGAGCCCGAGCCTCTGAAGCGCGGTCCCGGGCTCGACCCGCGGACGTTCTTCCCGGGCCAGGGACGACTCGTCTACGTCGCCGGGCACCGCACGACCTACGGCGCGCCGTTCTCGAAGATCGACGAGCTTCGAAACGGCGACCTCGTCCGCGTCGAGATGCCCTACGCCACGTTCACGTACACGGTCACCGGCAGCAGGATCGTCGCCGCGGACGACCTCTCCGTGCTGCGGACCAAGGACTTCGAGCAGATCGCGCTCCAAGCGTGCCACCCGCGCTTCTTCGCGTCGCATCGCTGGATCACGTACGGGCGGCTGACGAAGATCGAGCCGCCGGTCTAGCTGGCTAGAGGGGGAGGAACTCGACGGTCGCGCCCGCGGCGAGCTCGCCGGCGCCGCGGCGCACGAGCACGAGCGCGTCCGCCTCGGCGGCGCGGACGATCATGTGCGAGTCCTGGCCGGAGAGCGGCACGAGCCCGTCGGCAGTTCGGCGCGCGCGGACGAGCTCGTCTCGGGCCTCGTTTCGCCGCACCGCACGCGCGAGCCGATCGCGCTCGAAGCGCGGGCCGGGATCGCGCTCGCCCTCGAGCGCGCGCAGCGCTGGCCGCACGAACAGCTCGAAGCCGACGAGCGTCGAGACCGGGTTGCCGGGCAGCCCGAAGAGCAGCGTGCGTCCGCGCGTCCCGAAGGAAACGGGCTTCCCCGGTTTGACCGCGACGCGCCAGAACACCTCGTCGACCTCGAGGTCGAGCGCGACGCGACGCACGAGGTCGTGCGGTCCGACCGACACGCCGCCCGACGTGACGACGACGTCCGCCTCGAGCGCGCGCTCGAGCGCCCCGCGATGCGTGCGCTCGTCGTCCTCGACCGCGCCGATCCGCTCGACGTCCCCGCCCTGCGCTTCGGCGGCCGCTGCGAGCAGTGCGCCGTTCGCCTCGTAGATCTCGCCCGGTCGCAGCGTCTCACCGGGCGCGCGCAGCTCGGTGCCGGTCGCGAGGATCGCGACGCGCGGCCGCAGCGTGCAGCGGAGCTCGGGGACGCCGGCGGCGGCGAGCGCGCCGATCTGCGGCGGGCCGAGCCTCGTCCCCGCGGGGACGACGACCTGGCCGGCGGTTGCGTCTCCGCCGCGGGGCCGGATGTGCGCACCCGCGGTGACGTCGCCGACCTCGACCGCACCGTCGCTCTCCGCAGCGTTTTCCACAGGGACAACAGCATCGGCACCATCCGGCACGACGCCGCCGGTGGCGATCGCCATCGCCTGCCCGGCCTCGAGCGCGCCCGGAGCGGGCCGGCCGGCCGCGATGCGCGCGACGACGGGAAGGCGGGCCGGGACGTCCGCGCTGCGAACCGCGAACCCGTCCATCGCGGAGCTCGGGAACGGCGGCAGGTCGACCACGGCGGCGACGTCCGCCGAGAGCACCCGCCCCGCGGCATGCTCCAGGGCGACCGCCTCGTCACCGAGCCGCTCCGCACGGCCCAGCACGATCGCGATCGCCTCGTCGAGCGGGAGCAGCTCCGCCACGGCGCCAGCCTAGACCGGGATCGTCTGCGGCAGCAGGTACGCGCAGAGGGCGAGCGCCAGCCCGCGCGCGGCTCGGTCCTCCTCGACGGCGGCGAGCGGCACGACCCAGGCGAGATACCACGGCGCGACGTAGGGCGAGCACGCGACGAGCACCCCGGCTGCGAGCGCGAGGCGTGCGCGCCCACGCCACGCGCGCAGCAGAAGCGCGCCGTACACCGCGGCGAACACGGCGACGAAGAGCCCGATCGCGACCTCGATCGGCACGCCCAGCTGCGAGAGGCGATGGGGGAGCGCGAAGCTCGTCGTGTCCTCCGCGTTCCCGGCCAGCGGGCCGAATGCCCCCAGCCACGCGAAGCCGTAGCGCCAGGAGGCGAGCCCGAAGATCGCAACCGTGGCGAGCGCGAGCGCGAGGTGGTCGGGTCGCTGTCCGCGCGCGCGGACCTCGAGCGCGCGCAGGGGGAAGAGCACGAGCGGCACCCACTTCACCGCGATCCCCGCGATCCAGGCCACCGCCGCGGCGTTCCGGCGACCCGCCGCAGCCGCGGCGACCGACGCGAGCAGGAGCGCTCCGACCCACGCGTCGTTGTGGCCGCCACCGGCGAGGTGGACCGCGAGCAGCGGGTTCCACCCGACGAAGGCGGCGGCAAACGCGCCGTAGCGGGCCGCGAAGAGCGTCATCGCGACGGCGGCGGCTCCGGCGAGCGCCTTGAACAGCCAGGCGGCCGCGTCCTCGGACGTCCCCGCAGCCGCAGCGACGGGCTCCGAGGCCAGGGTGAAGCCGGGGCCGTAGACGGACGTCGAGTCGAGCCACCTCGACCCGACCCACTCGGTCGCGGGGTCGCCGGGGAAGTCCAACGGCGCGTCGCGGTACGGATTCGAGTCGTGCTCGACCGCGATCCGGCCATATGCCCAGTAGGCCCAGGCGTCCGACGAGAGCAGCAGGGGCGCGGCGAGCGGCACGAGCTGCACGGCGACCGCGAGCACGACCACGGCCCGGAGACGCGCCGCGCGCCGCGCGAGCGCGAGCAGCCCGGAGAGGTAGGCGACGAAGCCGACCGCGAGCACGACCAGGAACGCCCAGGCCCACGAGGAGCTGCCCGTGATCTCCCCGCCCGCAGCGGCCGCCACCGGCGAGCCCGCGGGCCAGGCCAGCGCGACGCAGGCGGCGACGCAGGCGAGAACCGCGGTCGCGGCGGCGAGCGGGCTCAGCTCAGGGCGTGGTCGAGCCGGGTGTCGTCGGCGGAGGCGGAGGCGGCGGCGGCTCCACCGGCGCGGGCGGCTCCGTCGGCACGGGCTCGGTCGGAGCGGGAGGGGTCGGCTCGGGTGGGGCTGCCGGCTCGGCCGGCGGAGGCGGCGGTGCCTCCGTGGTCGTCGGCGGCGCCGGGGCGCTCGGACGACTCACGAACTCGAGCGCGTACTGGCCCTGCTCGAACGGCTTCCACTCGGGGCTCCCCTTCGGCTGGAGCCACTCGAGATACGCGCGACCCTCCATCGCGACGGACATGTAGCGGCGCCAGATGTCGGCCGGGAACGTGCCGCCGGCGACCGAGATGCCGTGGACGTTCTCCATCGGGATCTGCGCCTGCGGATAGCCGACCCAGACGGTCGTCTCGAGCTGGCGCGTGTAGCCGCAGAACCAGGCGTCGGCGTGGTTGTCGGTCGTCCCGGTCTTGCCGGCGACCGGCCAGCCGATCGCTGCCCCGGTGCCCGTGCCAGCCTGCACGTTGTCCTCGAGGATGCGGGTCACCTCGGCGGCGACCCAGTCCTGGAGCACGCGCTTGCGCTTCGGGACGCCCCAGCCTGCGTCCTCGTCCTCCTTGCCCCCCGGCAGCACGACCTTGCGGATGGCCATCGGCTTGGAGTAGATCCCGCCCGACGCGATCGTCGCGTAGGCCGCGGCCATCTCGAGCGGCGAGACCGAGATCGCCCCGAGGCCCATCGCGGGCACGACCTCGTTCCGGGGAACGGTGATTCCCATCTTGCGCGCGGTCGCGGCGACGGTCTCGGGCTGGAGGTCGAGCGTGAGCTGCGCGTACACCGTGTTGTCCGAGCTGAGCGTCGCGCGGGCGACCGACGTCGAGCCGATGTAGCTCTTGCTGTACGTCTCGACCTCCCACGCCTCGGTCAGCGGATCGGGCTGGTAGCGGAACGGCGCGGACGTGTAGTACGTCGAGTCGGGATTGACGCCTTGCTCGACCGCGGCGACGAGCACGAAGGTCTTGAACGTCGAGCCCGCCTGCCGGCGTCCCTGCGAGACGAGGTTGTACTGGTTCTTCTTGCTGTTCGGCGTGACCGCGACCATCGCCCTGATCGCGCCGGTCCCTGGGTCGATCGAGACGACCGCCGCCGCCGGGTCGGTCTTGTACGGCAGCGTGTCGAGGATGGCACGGCGCGCGGCGAGCTGGAGCCGCCGGTCGACGGTCGTGTAGACGCGGAGCCCGCCGGAGCGCACCGTCGCGCCGCCGTACTCGCGGACGAGCTCGTTGTAGACGTAGGAGAAGAAGTACGGCTCGCGGATGCGCTTGTACAGCGAGCCGGGGTCGAGGCCGAGCTCGCGGTTCGCGACGGCGACGTTGTACGCCTCGCGCTCGATCGCGCCCGTCGAGAGCATCGCGCGCAGCACCTCGTCGCGGCGGGCGAGTGCGCGCTCGGGGCTCTGGAACGGATCGTACGTCGACGGCGCCTGCGTGAGGCCGGCGAGCAGCGCCGCCTGCTCGAGGGTCAACGCGCGAGCGGGCCGGCTGAAGTACGTCCTCGCCGCGGCCTGGACGCCGTACGCGTGGTTGCCGTAGTACACGGTGTTCATGTAGTTGCCGAGGATCCATTGCTTCGTGTACGCGCGCTCGACCTTGATCGCGAGGCACGCCTCACGGAGCTTCCGCTCGAACGTCCGCTCCTGCGAGATGTAGAGGTTGCGGACGAGCTGCTGGGTGATCGTCGACCCGCCCTCGACGACCTCCCGCTCGCTCAGGTTCTTGAACGCGGCGCGCGCGATGCCCTCGACGTCGACGCCACGGTGCTCGTAGAAGCGCCGGTCCTCGATCGCGATCGTCGCGCGAGGCATCCACTGGCTGATCTTGTCGAGCGCGACCGGCTGGCGATTCTTCTCCGCAGGGATCGAACCGAGCAGCGTGTTGTCGGCCGCATAGATGAACGAGTTCTCGCCGATCTCGACCGGGCGCAGCTCGTCGAGGTCGACGTTGGCGCAGAGCACCGCCGCGCCCCCGGCACCGCCGACGGGAATCACGAGCAGCACGCACACGAGCCCAGCGATCCCGAGCAGGACGAACCTCTGCCGCTTACGCCGCTTCGTGCGCCGCGTGCGGCGGCGCCTGCGCTCGTACTCCGGCAGCTCGGGGACGCCTCGGCGTGCGGGTGGGCTCATCCGAACACCCCCGCGGCGCGGAGCCGCCGATGCGCCCGCAGGCGGAGCTCGTGCTCGAGCTTCTCCGCGCCGCCGCGCGGGGACGGAACGCGCACCGTCAGGGTCGCGTTCCCGTCGAGCCCGCTGAGGACGACCTGCGCCCCGTCGTACTCGGCGGTCTCCTCGCGAAGCGCGTCTACGGCGGTTGCAACGTCCTGCGCGAGCGGCACCTGCACCTTGATCTCTGCCACCGTGTCCACGCTCCGAATCGTCGAGTTGCGGATGGTATCCGAGGCCAGCGTGTCGTTCGGGACCACGAGCCGGGCGCCGTCGCCGAGGCGGATGAAGGTGTAGGTCAGCCCGATCTCCTCGACGCGGCCGCTCTGGCCGTCGATCGTGATCAGGTCGCCGAGCCGGACCGGCTGCGAGACCGCGATCAGGATGCCGGCGACGAAGTTCGAGAGCGTCTTCTGCGCGGCCAGCCCGATGATCAGGCCGAGGATCGCGGTCGAGGCGAGCACGCCCCCGGCGACCGCGCGGACGGCCGGCACGGTCAGCAGCGCCGAGAGGACGCCGACCGCGACGATGACGGTGGAGATCGTCCGCCGGAGCACGCGGTACCGCGTCGCCGCGGCGGGATCGAGCGTCCGCCGCGACATCCGGTGATCGACGATCCGCGCGAGCAGCGCGGCGACGACGACCACTGCTCCGGCTATGGCAAGACGTTCCCAGTCGTCCATGCCGCGTCCTGTTCGACAGATCGCTGAACCATCCTAGGTTCTTGTCGAAGCGGCGCGAGGCCGGGCTCTGCCCGGCGGCACGTCCGTATGATCGTGAGGAAGGTGGCCGAAGGTCAACGAGCGGCGAACGACGACCGCAGGCTCGCAGGCTGGCTCGGGTTCGTCACGCTGTTCGCCGCCCTCGCGTACAGCTCGAATCTCGTCGCCGACGACAGCACCGTCGAGGAGCCCCTGTACGACTCGTCCTTCTTCTTCGCAAGCGTCGTCGGCCTCGGGATGATGGTCGGCGTCGCGCTGCTCGTCGCGGTCGGCGCGCGGAAGCGGGAGCTGTTCGCGCTCCGCCGACCCCGGTCCTGGGGCCGTGCAGCCGGGATCTCGTTCCTCGTCCTGGTCGGCATCCTCGTCCTCAGCGCCGCGGTCAGTCCGTTCATCGACCCCGGCGAGGAGCAAGGTCTGCTGCCGGACGAGTGGCCGCCTCCCGATGCGGCCGTGTTCGCGCTGAACGCCGCGGCCGTCGTGATCGGCGCGCCGCTCGCCGAGGAGCTGCTCTTTCGCGGGCTCGGCTATTCGCTGTTCGAGCGCTTCGGCTCGGTCGCCGCGATCGTCGTGCCGTCGGCAGGGTGGGCGGCCGCACACGGGCTGCTCGAGGCGTTCCCGCTCATCTTCGCGCTCGGGCTCGGGCTCGGCATCCTCCGCCGTTCCAGCGGGAGCATCGTCCCGGGAATGATCCTGCACGGGATCTTCAACGCGCTCGCGCTTGCGGCCGCCGCCGCGAGCGCCTCGAGCTGACGGGATATCCTCGCGCGGTGCGCCACGCGACCGTCTGCGTCCTGGCTCTCGCGTTCGCGCCGACGGCGACCGCGTCGCCCTTCTCGCTCGAGCTCCGCGCGCCCGCGCCGGCGACGTTCGGCAGCACCGTCGTCCTTCGCGGGGCCATCGTCCCGGCGCTCGTCGCCGCGCCCGTCACGATCCTCCGAGACGGCGTCGCGATCGGGACGATCGCCACGGGGCCGACCGGGACGTTCGCCTTCCGTACCCGCGCCGAGGGACCCGGGAGCTACTCGGCGACCGCGGGCGAGCTGGCCGCTTCGGCCGTCCCGCTCGCCGTGCGGCCGCGGCTGGTCGCGCGTGTCGTCGGCTCCGGCGTCGTCGGCCGCCCCTTGCGGCTCGAGGCGCGGGTCGAGCCCGCGGCGCCGCTGCGCGTCGAGATCCGTCGCAACGGCAAGGTGACGCTCGCCGAGACGTACGCGGGACGAGCGCGGATCGGGCTCGGCACGCGCTCGCCGGCCTCCTTCCGGATCCGAATCGTCGTCGAGGCACCTGCCGGCTGGAGCCCGAGCGCCCGGACGCTCGCCGCGGTCGCCGTCCGGCCGCGGCTCGGCCCCGGCTCGCGCGGCGCGAGCGTCCGCGCGCTCGAGTCGCGCCTGCGCGAGCTGCGCTACGTGCTCCCGCGCGTCGACGGGCTCTACGGACACGACACCGTCGAGGCCGTGCTCGCGTTCCAGAAGGTGAACGGGCTGCCCTGGACCGGACGGGTCGACGCACGGGTGTGGGCCGCGCTGACGCGCGCGCACGTGCCGCGCGCCCGGTACGCGGGCGACCACATCGAGGTCAGCAAGCGTCGTCAGTACCTGCTCGTCGTGCGCGGCGGCGAGGTTCGCCAGGTCGTGCACGTCTCCACCGGCGCGACCGGCAACACGCCGATCGGGCGCTGGCGGGTCTACCGGAAGGTCGCGGGTTGGGACTGGGTGCTCTGGTACCCGATGTACTTCCTACGCGGCTTCGCGATCCACGGCTACCCGTCGGTGCCGGCGTTCCCCGCCTCGCACGGCTGCGTGCGCGTGCCGATGTGGATCGCCCCGCAACTGCACGCCGTCACGGCATACGGCCAGACGATCTTCGTGTACTAGCGCTCTTCTTCGTCGACGTCGGCGAACTGCTCGGGGGAGACGTCGTCGAGGAAGCGCTTGAACTCGGAGACGATCTCCTCCTCGTTCACGTCCTCGCCCTCGAACTCGATTGCCGACTCCTCGATCACGTGGTCGGCCGCGAAGATCGGCGCCTCGGCACGGATCGCGAGCGCGATCGCGTCGGAGGGGCGCGAGTCGACGTCGATCTCCTGCCCGTCGAGCTGCACCGTCACCTGCGCGAAGAACGTGTTCTCCCGCAATTCGGTGACCGTGATGCGCGTCACCTGTGCGTCGAGCTGGCTGAGGATCTCCGTGAGGAGGTCGTGCGTCATCGGACGGGGCGTCGACGCGCCCTGGAGCTTCATCAGAATCGCCGCGGCCTCGGGCTGGCCGATCCAGATCGGCAGGTAGCGGTTGCCGTCCTTCGTCTTCAGCAGGACGATCGGCTGCTTGCCAACAAGGTCGAAACTGACCCCGTAGATGTCCATCTCCTGCATCCGGATCGCTCCCGGGCTGAGTCTAGCTCAGGCCCTTTTTCCTAAAACCTCTCGGAATCCGGGGGCTGTGGCTCCATCGTCTCGACCTCGTCGAGCAACACGCGCACGCGCTCGCCCGTCTCGAGATCCTCGAGCTCTGCCTGTCGTTCGCTGACGCTCATCGGGTCGATGCCCCGAAGGCGATAGCGACGACCGTTGTGGAGGACGTGGTCGCCGATTGCCATGTGCCGCAGTACTTCCTGTGGGTGACATCGGTTCACCCGAACCGGGGAACGATCCCTGGAACGGCGTCACTCGAACGAGATGTGAACTTCCTGTGCGTTCAGCGCGAAGCCGTCGCCAGCCGGGCGCCGAGGGCGATCAACACCGCGCCGGTCACACGCTCCAGCGCGGCGCGCCACCTCGTCCCGCCGAGCGCTCCGCTGGTTCGCCCGACGAACCACGCCCACGTGACGAGCCACACGACGCCCATGGCGATGTGGATCGCCACGAAGATCGCGGTGAGCAGCACCACCGGATCGCCGGGCTCGAAGAACTGCGGCATGAACGCAAGGTAGAAGAGCGCCGGCTTCGGGTTGAGCACGTTGTTCAGGAAACCCTGCGCGAAGCTCGCCCGCGCCGACCGCGCGGGCCGCGCGTCGACGGTCGGCACCTCGCCGCGCGCGGTCCGCCGCGCGGACCGGAAGCTGAGCACTCCGAGCACGGCGAGGTAGCACGCGCCGGCGACCTTCAGCACGGTGAATGCGGTCGCCGAGCGCAGCAGGATCGCCGAGATCCCGATCGCCGACGCCGTCGCGTGCACGAGCAACCCGGAGAGGATCCCGGCACTGGTCCACGACGCCCGTCGCCACCCGTCGGTGATCGCCCGCCGAGCAACGAGCGCCATGTCGGCCCCGGGCGCGATCGTCACCACGGTCGCGGCGACGGTGAATGCCACGATCTGCCCCAGCATCGGAGGATCGTACGACGCCGCCAGGGCGGGCTTTGCCCGTCCTTGCCTAGCAAGCGTGAATGGAGACCACCTACGAGACCGGAAAAGTTGAGCCGCCCAGAGGGCGGCGACTTTTCCGGGCAAGTGGGCGATCGTGGATTCGAACCACGGACCTCCGCCTTATCAGAGCGGCGCTCTAACCAACTGAGCTAATCGCCCGAAGCCGGCTCAGTGTAGCCAGGGGCTAGTGGAAGTGGTGGGTGCGGCGCAGGTAGTCCTCGACCGCGAGCAGGAAGGTGCGGTCGCCGGCGAGCTCGGTGAGCGTGCCCTTCGTCTCGTCGTCGACGTCGGGGTCGTGGCGGAGCTCGGCGAGGAACTGGCGCAGGTTCCCGTCCTGCGACATCGCGGCCATGCGCAAGAAGATCCGCCGCGCGTCCGCGTTCTGCGAGATCGCCTCGAAGGACTCGAGGTCGTCGTGGATCCAGGCCGCCAGCATCCACCGGTTGAACGACCGGGTGGGCGGGCGGGATACGGCCTACGGCGAGAGCTGCTCGAGCGCTTCGGCGAGCTCCTCGAGCTCGTGCTCGTCGCGGAACTCGATCTCCACGCGGCCGGCGGCGATGCGGGCCTCGAAGCCCGTCGCTCGCTTCAGCGCCTCCCGCACCCGGCCCGCGAGCGCCGGGTCGACGGCCGTCTTCTTCCGAGGCTTGCGCCGGGCGCCGGCGTCCTGGGCGGCACGCTCCGCGGCGCGCGCGGAGAGGCCCTGCTCGACGATCCGCTTCGCCAGCCGCTTCTGGCCCTCGCGGTCCGGCACCGCGAGCACCGCGCGGGCGTGGCGCTCGGTCAGGTCGCCGCGGGCGAGCATCCAGAGCACGTCCTCGGGCAGCTCGAGCAGGCGCACGCGGTTCGAGACCGTCGGTTTCGCCTTCCCGACCCGCTCGGCCACGTCGCCGAGCGAGAGGCCGAACTCGTCGATCAACATCGCGTACGCCCGCGCCTCCTCGACCGCGGACAGCTGCTCGCGCGCGACGTTCTCGACGAGGGAGAGCAGGAGCGTGTCGCGGTCGTCGGCCTCGCGGACGAGCGCGGGGACGGTCTCGAGCTTGGCGTCCTTCGCGGCGCGCCACCGGCGCTCGCCGGCGATCAGCTCCCAGCCGCCCGCTTTCCGAGGGCGCACGACCACCGGCTGGAGCAGCCCCTGCGAGCGAACCGAGGACGCGAGCCCCGCCGCGGCGTCGGGCTCGAAGCGCCGGCGTGGCTGCCGCGGGTTCGGGTGGATCTGGTCGACCGGGAGCGCGGCGAGCTCGGGCCCGCCCTCGCGGCCGCCGATCAGGACCTCGAGGCCCTTCCCGAGGCCTCGGCGGTTAGGCGCGCTCGACAAGCTCCATCGCCACCTTCCAGTACGCGTCCGCCCCGGGGGAACGGCGGTCGTACGCGATCGCGGGGAGGCCGTGGCTCGGCGCCTCGGCGAGGCGGACCGAGCGCGGCACGGTCGTGCGGAAGACGAGGTCGCCGAAGTGCCGCCGCACCTCGTCCTCCACGTCCTGGGCGAGGCGGGTACGGCCGTCGACCATCGTGATCAAGAGGCCCGCGACCCCGAGTCGCGGGTTCAGGCGCGTCTTCACGAGCTCGATCGAGCGCAGGATCTCGGCCAGCCCCTCGAGCGCGTAGTACTCGGCCTGCACCGGCACGAGCACGCGGTCGGCCGCGGCGAGCGCGTTCACGGTCAGCGGGCCGAGCGAGGGTGGGCAGTCGAGGAAGACGTACTCGTACTCCTCGCTCCCCTGCGTGAGCGACTCCGCGAGGTAGCGATCGCCGTCGTCGCGACGCGACAGCTCCACGACCGCGCCGGCGAGCGCGGCCTTCGACGGGACGAGCGAGAGGTTCGCGAAGCGCGTCGGCTTCGCGAGCTCGTGGAGCGGCGCGCCGTCGAGCAGGTCGTAGCTCGAGGTGCCGTTCGCGTGCTCGCCGAGCCCGGAGGTCGCGTTCGCCTGCGGGTCGAGATCGACGACGAGCGAGCGTTCGCCCGCCTCGGCGAGGCAGGCGGCCAGGTTGACGGCCGTCGTCGTCTTGCCGACGCCCCCCTTCTGGTTCGCGACGGCGTAGATCCGCGCCACGCAGCCAGACTACTCAGGCAAGCGGACGCTTCTTCGCGATCCCCGGCCGGCGCGGAAACCCCTCGGGCGTCGGTGCGAGCTTCGGGATCACGAGCAGTCCGCCGACCTGCTCGACCGCCCCGCCGCCGATCCGATCGGCGGCGCGCTGGACCCGGACGGGGTCGGCCGAGGGCCCGACGAAGAGGACGACCGCGCCGCCCGGAGCGACGAGCGGCAGGCACCACTCGGCGGCCACCGGAGGCTCGGCGAGGGCCCGCGCGACGGCGACCGCGTAACAGTCTGTTACTTGCTCCTCGGCCCGCCCGCGGAGGACGCGCACGTTGGGAAACTCGCGCGCGAACCGCTCGAGAGCCGCTGCCTTCCGCTCCTGCGCCTCGAGCAGGGTGACCTCGCGGTCCGGGAACGCGGCGGCGAGCGGGATGCCCGGGGAGCCGCCGCCCGAGCCGACGTCCACGATCGACCCCGCGTAGCGAGCCACGACCGGCACCGCCTCGAGCGAGCGCTCGACGTGCTCGCGCCACGCCTCCTCGACGTCGTCGATCCCAGTCAGACCGGGTGTCGCGACGAGCTGCTCGACCCAGCGCCGGAGGCGCTCGTCACTCACTCGTGACGACGACGAACCTGTTGGGCTCGGCGCCTTCGGACGACGTCTCGACGCCGGGGAACTCCTTCAGCCGCAGGTGCACGATCTTCCGCTCGATCGCGGTCATCGGCTCGAGTTCGGCGCGGCCCTCCCGGAGCGCCTGCTGCGCGGAGCGAACAGCCATCGTCTCGAGCGTCGCGCGCCTGCGGTCGCGGTAGCCGGCCGCGTCGACGACCACGTCCTTCGCCTCGCCGCCGCCGCGCCGCGCGGACGCGTTCGCGAGGTACTGGATCGCGTCGATCGTCTGGCCGTGCTTGCCGATCAGCAGCCCGAGCTCCGGGCCTGCGCACAGCACGTGGACCGCGTCGTCGTCCTCGCGCACATCGATCCGGCACTCGACGCCGATCCCCTCCGCTACCCGGCGCACCAGTTCCCGCGCGCGGGCGGCGGCCTCGCTCTCCTCGACCGGCGGGCCGATCGCGTCCTCGTCGACCACGGCGACCACGCGGGCCGGCGCGTAGCCCACGCCGAGCAGGCCGCGCTCGCCCTCCGAGACGACCTGGAACCGCACCGCCGACTTGTCGAGCGTCGGGTGCAGCCGCTCGAGCTCGCGCAGCGCCGACCACTTCGCCTCGCCGACGGTCTCCCCCGTCGTCTCGACCCGGAGGGAGCCGTCCTCGCTCATCGCCGGGTGCGCTTCTTCTTGCGCTTGACCTTCCGGGGCGGAGCAGAGGCGGTCTTGGCCCGCGCCACCTCGTCGTCGCGCTTGCCGTCGGCGCCGCCGGGAGGGGTGCGCGAGCTGCGCTTCTCGGGCTGCACCGGCGCGGGGCGGAGCTTCCGCGTCACGAGCCCCTGGCCCGTCGTCCACAGGTTCGTGGTGACCCAGTAGATCATCAGCCCGGCCGGGAACGCCGCGACGAAGAAGAGGAACACGAGCGGGAGCGCGAGCAGCAGGTAGCGCTGCGTCTTGTCCATCGTCGACGACATCAGCAGGGTCGAGGTCGTCTGGCTCGTCGCGTAGAGGATCAGCAGCACGACCATCGAGAACGTGTCCTTGTTCAGGTTCTGGGTGATGTCGGGGACGATGCTCAGCCAGCCCAGGTCGGTGACCGACTCCGTGCCGAGGTAGCGGGCCTTCGAGAGCACCTCCGTGTCGAAGTCGCGCAGGACGAAGAAGAGGCCGAGGAAGACCGGGATCTGGAACAGGATCGGCAGGCACGACGAGGCCGGGTTGATCTTGTTCTCGCGGTAGAACTTCATCAGCTCTTCCTGCTGCTTCGCCCGGTCCTGCTTGTAGCGCTGCTGGATCGCCTTCATCTCGGGCGCGTGGCGCTGGAGGCGCTGCATCGAGTGGATCTGGCGCACGGTCAGCGGCAACAGGATCGTCCGGACGATGATCGTCGTCGCGACGATCGACCAGCCCCAGGACAGCCCGGCCGAGTTGTGCAGCCACTCGAGCAGCCAGGTCAGCGCCAGCTCGAGCTCGTTCAGGACGGGGATCGCGAGCGGGATCATGCCGGGTCGACTCCCCCGTGGCTCCAGGGGTTGCAGCGCAGCAGCCGCCAGCCGGCCTTCAGCGAGCCCTTCACGAAGCCGTGCTTGCGAAGCGCGTCGATCGCGTACTGCGAGCACGACGGGTGGTACTTGCAGCTCGCCGGGAAGAGCGCGCCGAGCGTGTAGCGGTAGCCGTAGACGAGCCCGATCCCGACGTGTCTCACGCCGCCGCCTTCTGGAGGACCTCGGCGACCCGCTCCTTCAGCCACTCGAACCCCTGCGCCTCCACCGTCTCCGGGAGCCCGGGCCGCGCGATCAGGACGTAGTCGCTCCCCGCGGGCACGCGCTCGAGCGTCGCGCTCCAGCTCTCGCGCAGCTGCCGCTTGATCCGGTTCCGCACGACCGCGCCGCCGAGCTGCTTCGGAACCGCGATCCCGAGCCGCGGCTCGCCGCCGGCGCCGTCCTCGGGACGGGCGAACCAGTAGAGGACGAGGAAGCGCGTGGACACCGAGCGGCCCTGACGGTAGACGGCGTCGAAGTCCCGTGAGCGCGACAGGCGATGTCGTCGCTGCACGCCGGTCAGGCGGAGAGGCGCTTACGGCCCCGCGAGCGGCGGCGCTTGAGAATCAAGCGCCCGGCGCGCGTCGACATGCGTGCGCGGAAGCCGTGCTTGCGCTTCCGACGACGGACGTTGGGCTGGTAGGTGCGCTTCACGAGTTACTCGCTTCGAGAGGAAAATGCGCGCCCCTTTCGGGGCGAGCGGCCAGTATAGACACGCGTTCTCGCGCACTGTTTTCCACAGCACGAAGCACCTGCAGAGGGGGTGAAAACGTGCAACGTTCCACAGGTGTGGAGAGTCGTGTGGACTTGAAGAAATCCCTGCAAACGGCGGCTTTTCTTTCCAGAGGTGGCGTGTTGTCGCGCGGATGCGACCCTGCTATGGTCACACGCTCGCGCGTCCCCTCCAAGGAGAGAACCCACCTCGGTGGAACACCAAGTCGAGCTGACTGCCGAGAGTCTGTGGGGCGAGGTTTCCAGTCGGCTCAAAGGGGCGCTGAACGACACCACGTACCGCACGTGGTTCGACGACGTCGAGGGTGAGGAGCTCACCGACGACGGCTTCGTGCTCCGCGTCCCGAACGACTTCGCGCGCGAGTGGATCGAGGGGCACTTCCTCGGGCTGATCAAGGCCGCGGTCAAGGACTCGATCGGCCACGAGCGGCGCGTCGGGCTCCGCGTCGTGGAGGAGAGCGGCCTGCCGGAGCCCCTGCCGGCCGAGGTCGAGCGCCCGCCCAAGCGCGGCGAGGCCGGGATGAACCCGAAGTACATCTTCGACCTGTTCGTGATCGGGTCGTCGAACCGCTTCGCCCATGCCGCCGCGCTCGCCGTCGCCGAAGCGCCGGCGCAGGCGTACAACCCGCTCTTCATCTACGGCGGCACCGGGCTCGGCAAGACGCACCTGATGCAGGCGATCGCGCAGTACGTGATGCAGCACTCGCGCGACCTGAGCGTCCGCTACGTGACGAGCGAGACGTTCATGAACGACTTCATCAACTCGCTCCGCGACAAGCGGATCGAGGGGTTCAAGCAGCGCTACCGCGCGTACGACCTCCTGCTCGTCGACGACGTGCAGTTCTTCGAGCACAAGGAGCGGATCCAGGAGGAGTTCTTCCATACCTTCAACTCGCTTTACGAGGCCGGCAGCCAGATCGTCATGTCCTCCGACCGCCCCCCGCGGGAGATCTCGACGCTCGAGGAGCGGCTGCGGTCGCGGTTCGAGTGGGGGCTGATCACCGACATCCAGCCGCCCGACCTCGAGACCCGGATCGCGATCCTGCGCAAGAAGGTCAAGACTGACGGGATCCACGTTCCCGACCCGCAGGTGCTCACCTTCGTCGCCAGCAGGATCGAGACGAACATCCGAGAGCTCGAGGGGGCGCTGACCCGCGTCGTCGCGTTCTCGTCGCTGACCGGCCGGCCGATGACGGTCGAGCTCGCCCAGGAGGTCCTGAAGGATGTCTTCCCCCAGGGCGAGGCGGCGGAGGTCTCGATCCGGCGCATCCAGGAGACCGTCTCGGAGCGCTTCAACCTCCCGCTCTCGGAGCTAACGGGTGAGAAGCGCTCGCAGAGCATCGTCTACCCGCGGCAGGTCGCGATGTACCTCTCCCGCGAGTTGACCGACTCGTCGCTGCCGAAGATCGGCAAGGAGTTCGGCGGCCGCGATCACACCACCGTGATCCACGCGACCTCGAAGATCGCCCGCTTGATCCGTGAGGACAGATCTGTGTACAACCTCGTCCAGGAACTCACAGCTCGGATCAAACAGGTCCGTTAGTGCCGAGGCCTGTGCACAGCGTCCCGTTCTCCCCAGCGCCTCTCCCGGGGTCGAACCCCCTCCCGGAGTCGCGTGAGGCCCTTGTCCCCGGTCCGCACACCCCCTACTACTGCTCCTAAACTTCTTTTAAAGAAATGACAGACACCGAGATCATGGTTGGGTCGGGGATGAAGGTCAGCGTCTCGAGGGACGAGCTCGTCCAGAAGCTCTCGATCGTCTCGAGGGCGGTGTCGACGCGTACCACCGTGCTCGTGCTGGGCGGCATCCTGCTCCGGGCGGAGAACGGCGAGCTCAGCCTCGCGGCGACCGACATGGAGCTCTCGCTGCGAACGACCCTCGACGCGCAGGTCGACGGCGAGGGCGCGGTGGTCGTCCCGGGGAAGATGCTCGTCGAGCTCGCCCGCTTGCTCCCCGACGAGGACGTCGTGATCGAGCACCGAGCGGAGGAAGGCGTCGTTCGCGTTGACTCCGGGGCGTACAGCTCTCGTCTGCACACCTACAACGTCGAGGACTTCCCGCGACTGCCGGAGATCGGCGCGGTCGGGACGTTCTCGGTCGACAAGGACGCGCTCCTCGACACGGTCTCGCGGGTGTCCCGCTCGGCCTCGCGCGACGAGTCGCGACCGGTGCTGACCGGGATCCTCGCGCGCTTCGAAGCCGGCAAGCTCGTGATGGCCGCGACCGACTCGTACCGGCTCTCGGTCAAGGAGACGCCGATGGAAGGCGAGGCACCCGAGCTCGAGGCGATCATCCCGGCGCGCGCGCTCACGGAGGTCACACGCATCGCGTCCGCGGCCGACACGCTGGAGCTCGGCGTCCAGGAGAACCAGGTCGTCTTCGTCGCCGGCGGCGTCACGCTGACGACGCGCCGCATCGAGGGCCAGTTCCCGAACTACCGCCAGCTGATCCCGGAGAGCTACGAGCAGGTCGTGACCCTTCCGCGCAACGACGTGCTCGAGGTCGTCCGCCGCGTCGGCGTGATGGCGCAGCGCAACTCGCCGATCCGGCTGCGCTTCACCGAGGGCGAGCTGACGGTGTCGGCGCAGACGCAGGACGTCGGCGAGTCGCACGAGTCGCTGCCGGTCGGCTACGTCGGCGAGCCGATGGAGATCGGCTTCAACGCGGACTACCTCCGCGACGGCTTCGAGTCGGTCACGGGGGACGACGCCGAGTTCAAGCTGATCAGCCCGCTGCGCCCGGCCGTCATCCAGGGCGAGAGCGACGACTTCACGTACCTCGTGATGCCGATCCGGCTCCCGAGCACCTGATCGTCGCCAGGGTCTCGCTCCGGAACATCCGCTCGTACGCGACGCTCGACGTCGACCTCGAGCCGGGGCTGGTGCTCGTCGTCGGCCCGAACGGCGCCGGCAAGACGAACCTGCTGGAATCGCTGCACGTGGGGACCCAAGGCTTCTCGCCGCGGACGCGGAACGACACGCAACTCGTCCGCTTCGGAACGGACGCCGGCCGCGTCTCCCTGCGCGGGCGCCGGGGCGAGGCCGAGCTCGAGCTCGAGGTGACGCTCGAGCCTGGCAAGGGCAAGCGGGCGAAGCTGAACGGGGCGCCGCTGCGTGCCGCCGAGCTGCTGCGCGCGGAGGCCTCGACCCTCGTCTTCACGCCCGACCGGCTCGCGATCGTGAAGGCTGCGCCGGCGGTCCGGCGGGCGTACTTCGATCGCGCTCTCGGCCGCCTGTTCCCCGCGCAGGCCGGCCTCTCGGCCGAGTACGGCGCTGCGGTCGGACAGCGAAACGCGGCGCTGCGCAGGGTCGCGTCCGGCCTCTCGTCGCGCGACGCGCTCGAGCCGTGGAACGAGCAGGTGGTCGCGCTCGGGTCCGATCTGGTCGCCGCGCGGCGTCGCACGCTCGAGCCGCTCGAGGCGCCGTTCGCGTCGCTGACGGCCGAGTTCGGGCTGGGCGGTGGACGCCTCGCCTACGAGGGGGACGCGCCCACGCGCGAGGAGCTCGCCGGGCGAGAGCAGCGGGACCTCGAGCGCGGCACGACGAGCGTCGGTCCGCACCTGCACGACGTCGCCCTGCTCGCCGGCGGGCGCGACCTGCGCAGCTACGGATCGCAGGGCGAGCAGCGGCTCGCGGTCCTCTCGCTGCTCCTCGCCGAGGCGGCGGTGCTCGTCGAGCGGACGGGGATCGCCCCGCTGCTCCTGCTCGACGACGTGCTCTCCGAGCTCGACCCCGGCCGCCGCTCGACGCTTGCGCGCGTGCTGCCCGGGGGCGCTCAGACCCTGATCACGTCGACGACCGCGGCCGCGTTGCCGGTCGCTCCCGCCCAGCTGCTCGAGGTCTCGCCCGGGGCGGTGCGTGCGGCGTGAGGAAGCTCGGCGACGAGGTCTCGCGGGAGCTCGGCCGCTTCGGCGCGGCGGAAGGGATGACCCGCGTCGTCGACGCGTGGCCCGGCGCGGTCGGGCCGACGATCGCGCGCAACGCGTGGCCCGCGCGGATCGCGCGCGACGGAACGCTGCACGTCGCGACGAGCTCGTCGTCGTGGGCGTTCGAGCTCGCGCAGCTCGAGGCCGACGTCGTGCGGAGGTTGCGCGCGGCGGCCGGAGCGAAGTCGCCGAAGCGGATCCGCTTCGCGGTCGGCAAGCTCCCCGAGCTCGGCCCCGACGACGCTGGGACCGCCGACTCGGAGGTCCCGCGACCGCGCCCGGAGGACGTCGAGCGAGCGGCGGCGCTGACCGTCGGAATCGAGGACGAAGAGCTGCGCGCGGCGGTCGCGAAAGCGGCCGCGCAGAGCCTGTTGCGGGCCGGGGACGACCGCTCGTTCTGATACCATTCACCTGCCCGGTAAGGCCGCGATTTGCAGGCCTTTTTTAGTGATGGCTCAGGCTACCTACACCGCAAAGGACATTCAGGTCCTCGAGGGTCTCGAGCCGGTCCGGCTGCGCCCCGGGATGTACATCGGCTCGACCGGTTCGAGGGGTCTCCACCACCTCGTCTACGAGGTCGTCGACAACGCCGTCGACGAGGCGCTCGCGGGACGGAACGACCGAGTCGAGGTCACCCTGCACCCGGACAACTCGGTCACCGTGCGCGACTGGGGATCCGGCATTCCCGTCGACGTGATGAAGGACCAGGGCCTGCCGGCGCTGACGGTCGTGCTGACGAAGCTCCACGCGGGGGGGAAGTTCGGCGGCGAGGGCTACAAGGTGTCGGGCGGCCTGCACGGCGTCGGCGTCTCCGTCGTGAACGCGCTCTCCGAGTATCTGATCGCGGAAGTGCGCCGCGGCGGCAAGGCCTACCGGCAGGAGTTCGCGCGAGGCGCGCCGCAGGGTGACATGCAGACCGTCGGCGACGCGACGGACAGCGGCACGACGATCACGTTCATGCCCGACGCCGAGATCTTCGAGGAGATCGAGTGGTCGACCGAAACCCTGATGCAACGCCTCCGCGAGACGGCCTTCCTCACCCGTGGCCTGAGGATCACGCTCACCGACGAGCGTGCGGGCGGCGAGCAGGTGGAGTTCCACTACGAGGGCGGCATCCGCGACTTCGTAGCCCACGTCAACGAGGCCAAGGATCCGATTCACAAGCACATCGTCTACTTCGAGGGCGCGAGCGACGACGGCCAGGTCGAGGTCGCGATGCAGTGGAACACGAAGTACGTCGAATCCGTCTTCTCCTTTGCCAACAACATCAACACGACCGAAGGCGGCTCGCACCTCTCCGGCTTCAACGCGGCGCTGACTCGGACGCTGAACAAGTACGCGCGCGACAAGAGCCTGCTCAAGGAGAAGGAGGACAACCTCGAGGGCGAGGACGTTCGCGAGGGTCTTGCGGCCGTGATCTCGCTGAAGCTCCAGGAGCCGCAGTTCGAGGGCCAGACGAAGACCAAGCTCGGCAACCCCTGGGTGCGCGGGTTCGTGGAGCAGACGGTGAACGCACGGCTCGCGGAGTTCCTCGAGGAGAACCCGACGGACGCCAAGCAGATCATCATGAAGGCGATCTCCGCCGCGCGCGCGCGCCAGGCCGCCCGCAAAGCGCGCGACCTGACGCGGCGCAAGGGTGCGTTCGGCGGCGGCATGGCGAAGAAGTTCGCCGATTGCCAGATCCGGGACCCGGAGCTTACGGAGGTCTTCATCGTCGAGGGCGACTCGGCCGGCGGATCGGCGAAGCAGGCGCGCGACAAAGCGACCCAGGCGATCCTTCCGCTTCGGGGAAAGATCATCAACAGCGAGAAGAACCGGATCAACAAGGTTCTCTCGAATGCCGAGATCCAGTCGCTCGTGCAGGTGATCGGCACGGGGATCGGCGACGAGTTCGACATCGCGAAGCTTCGCTACAACCGCGTGATCGTGATGACCGACGCCGACGTCGACGGTGCCCACATCCGCACGCTCATCCTCACGTTTCTGTACAGGCACATGCCGGAGCTGTTCGACCGCGGGCACGTGTACATCGCCGTCCCGCCGCTGTACCTCGTGAAGATCGGCAGCCAGGAGACGTACGTCGTCAAGGACTCGCAGCTCGAGGAGCTGCTCGTGCGGGAGAAGTTCCCGGAGCTCGAGGTCGCGTCGCGCGGCGGAGGTGCGGTCAAGCTCACCGAGACGCGCTACGCACGCTTCCATCGGACGCTCGCCGAGTTCGAGGGCTGGTCGGCGCGCCTCCGGTCGGACTTCGGGCCCGAGGCGGCCAACTTCATCGTCACGCACCGCATCGTCGAGTCGGATGCCGACAGCCCGGCGGCCATCGCAAAGCTCCTGGAGAGCGCTCCGCCGAACGGCTACGCGTTCGAGGTCCTCGACGCGAACGACGAGGCGGTGAAGGTGAAGATCACCGAGGCGGCCACGAGCGCCGTCCAGGAGGTGCTCGTGCCGCGGGAGCTGCTCGAGTCGCCGATCTACGCGCGCGTGCGGCGGACCTACGAGCGTCTGAGCGAGATCGCCGGGGGTGTGCCGCCGTTCTCGCTGAAGCTCGGGAAGCACGCCGCGGAAGCACCGACCTTCGAGGCGCTCCGGGACCGTGCGTTCGAGCTCGCGAAGGAAGGGATCCAGATCAGCCGGTTCAAGGGCCTCGGCGAGATGAACCACGAACAACTGTGGGAGACGACGATGGATCCCGCCCGCCGGATGCTGGTGCGCGTCGACGTCGAGGACGCCTCGGCCGCAGACCTCTGGTTCTCGCGCCTGATGGGCGATCAGGTCGAGCCTCGCCGCGACTTCATCGAGCAGAACGCGCGCGAAGTGCGTTTCCTCGACGTGTAGCCGGATGTCGGACCTGATCCACGATCCCATCGGCGGCGGCCGCGTCGAGAGCCGCGAGCTCGAGCAGGAGATGCGCTCGAGCTTCCTCGACTACGCGATGTCCGTCATCGTCAGCCGCGCCCTGCCCGACGTGCGCGACGGTCTCAAGCCCGTTCACCGCCGCGTGCTCTACGGCATGCACGAGGACGGCCTGCAGCCGAACCGCCCGTACAAGAAGTCCGCGGCCACGGTCGGAACCGTGATGAGCCGTTATCACCCGCACGGCGACTCCGCGATCTACGACACGCTCGTTCGCATGGCGCAGCCCTTCTCGCTGCGCTATCCGCTCGTCGACGGGCAGGGCAACTTCGGATCGGTGGACGGGGACCCCGCGGCAGCGATGCGCTACTCCGAGGCGCGCCTCTCGCGGATGGCCACCGAGCTGCTGCGCGACATCGACGCGGACACCGTCGATTTCGAGCCGAACTACGACGAGTCGCGCCGGCAACCGACCGTCCTGCCCTCGCGCTTCCCGAACCTGCTCGTCAACGGCTCATCCGGAATCGCCGTGGGCATGGCGACGAACATTCCGCCGCACCATCTCGGCGAGACGGTCGACGCCGTGATCGCGATGATCGAGAACCCGGACATCGACGTCGAGGGGCTGATGAAGCACCTCAAGGGGCCCGACTTTCCGACCGGCGGGTACATCGTCGGCCGGTCCGGGATTCGCGACGCCTACCGGACGGGGCGCGGCCGCATCGTCATGCGCGCTCGTGCGCACATCGAGGAGCTGCGCGGCGGCAAGAGCGCGATCATCGTCACCGAGCTCCCGTACGGCGTTCGCAAGGGCGGCGAGGGCGGCGTGATCGAGAAGATCGCCGAGCTCGTGGAGAGCAAGGTTCTCACCGAGGTGCCGATGAGCGACGACGCGCTCGCCGACCACTCCGACAAGGACGGGATGCGCATCTACATCGAGCTGAAGCGCGAGGCGATCCCACAGGTCGCGCTGAACAAGCTCTTCAAGCACACGTCGCTGCAGACGTCGTTCGGCTACAACGCGGTGGCGCTGGTCGACGGCGTCCCGAGGACGCTGTCGCTTCTCGAGCTCGTTCGGCACTACCTCGACTATCAGCGCGAAGTCGTCATCCGCCGCTCGAAGTACGAGCTGCGGAAGGCGGAAGGCCGCGCGCACATCCTCACCGGCTACCTGATCGCGCTCGACAACCTCGACGCGGTGATCAAGCTCATCCGCGCCGCCGCGGACACCGACACCGCGCGCACGACCCTGATGGAGCAGTTCGACCTGAGCGAGCTCCAGGCGCAGGCGATCCTCGACCTCCGGCTCTCCCGGCTGACCGGGCTGGCCCGGAAGGAGGTCGAGAACGAGTACGCCGACCTCCAGGAGCGCATCGCCGAGCTCCGCGCCATCCTCGGAGACCGCGCGCGGATCGACGGGCTGATCAAGGACGAGCTGCTCGAGATCAAGGAGATCTACGGACGGAGGGACGAGCGGCTCACCGAGATCGTCGCAGCCGAGGGCGAGCTCGAGCTCGAGGACCTGATCGCGGAGGAGGACATGGTGATCGCGATCACGCGGTCCGGCTACATCAAGCGGCTGCCGGTCACGACCTACCGCGAGCAGAAGCGCGGCGGCATCGGCGTGATGGGCATGGAGCTGAAGGACGAGGACTACATCGAGCACCTGTTCGTCGCCTCGACGCACGACTACATCCTCTTCTTCACGAACGTCGGGAAGGTCTATCGGCTCAAGGTGCACGAGCTGCCGCTCGGCTCGCGCCAGTCGAAGGGTCGGGCGATCGTGAACCTGCTGCCGTTCCGACAGGATGAGGCCGTCCGCGCGGTCATCCAGACGCGCGCGTTCGAGGAGGCGGAGTTCCTGTTCTTCGGAACGAAGAACGGCGTCGTCAAGAAGACGAGGCTCGCCGCGTACAACACGCCGCTGAAGTCCGACGGGATCATCGCGATCAAGATGCGCGACGGCGACGAGCTCGTCGGAGTTCGTCACTCCTCCGGCAGCGACGACGTGCTGCTCGTCTCGCGGAACGGTCAGGCAATCCGCTTCAACGAGCGGGACGTGCGTCCGATGGGACGCGACGCGTCCGGTGTGCAGGGCATGCGCCTCCGCGCAGACGACGAGGTGATCGGCGTCAGCGTCGCGCAGGACGACGCCGAGCTGCTCGTCGTGACGGAGAACGGATACGGAAAGCGGACGCGCGTCTCGGAGTACCCGGTCAAGGGCCGCGGCGGGATGGGCGTGAAGACGGTGCAGCTCACCGAGGCACGCGGCAAGCTCGCCGGCTCGCGCGTCGTCCGCGAGGGCTACCAGGTGATGCTGATCTCGACCGGCGGCACCGTCATCAAGATGAGCGTGGGCGACATCAAGCGCCTCGGCCGCTCGACGCAGGGCGTGATCGTGATGCGCCTCCGCGAGGGCGAGCGCGTCTCCACGCTGGCGCCGGTCGTCGAGGCCGACCCGGAGACGGCGGTCGACGAGCCGGTCCCGGAGCCCCCGCCGGCCTAGCCCTCCCCCGTCCGAGGGATGTTTTCGCGGCGTGCCCTTCCCATGATCAACGAACCGTTCTATAACTCTGAACGGGGTCGGGCATCCGGCGACGATAGGAGCGTGGAAGTGGCGGGAGGAAGACAGGTCGATCTGCTCGAGCCGATCAACCTCGCCGAGCACCTCGGCAAGGTGGAGCTGTATCTGGGCCAGGTGTGCCAGATCGCCGGCATCTCGAAGATGCAGCTCGACTACTGGACGAACAAGGCGCAGATCCCGACGAAGGGCAAGAAGCAGCGGATCTACGACATCGACGCGCTCGAGACCGTGATGCTGATCAAGCAGGCGAAGGACAAGGGCCTGAACCTGGGCGCCGCGATCGACGCCGCCCGTTCGTTCCGCCAAAGAAGCTCCGCTTCTTCGCCGGGTGTGGTTACGGACACCCTCGACGCTTCGTAGCTCCCGAAGCGGGCAAAGCCCGCCCTCCGCGTCAACTCGCGGTCTCTCGCAGCTGGCTCGCTGCCTCTTCCGGCGGGAGCGTGTTGACGTACAGGCCGGCTCCCAGCTCGATGCCTGCGAGCACGGTGAGCCTGGGGAAGACCTCGAGGTGCCACCAGGGGCCTGCGTGGAGCCAGGCGTTCAGGGGGATCGGGCCGCCGCCGAGGGTGTGCAGGCGGCGCGTGAGCCCGGCGAGCAGCTGGAGCGCCGTGGCGAGCGTGCCGCCGCTCCAGGGGTCCGAGTCGGGGCCCGAGGGGGCGATCAGCGCCTCGTAGGGGACTCGGCCGGCTCGGGGGAGGACGGCGACGACGCCGTCTCGCTCGACCACGACCTCGTCGTCGAGCACCGGGGCGAGCTCCCGCTCCGCGGTCACGGCCGGCGGTGCGTTCGGCAGCCAGACGAGCTGCGAGTGCGAGTGGGCGAGGCTGCCGCCCGCGGCCTTGCCCTCGTTGATCAGTGCGTGCAGGTACCCCTCCGGCTCGTCGTGGCGGCGGCGCTGCCACGCTTCGGCGACGAGCGCGAGCTGGTCGTCGTCGAGCTCGGCGATCGTGCGGACGTGCTCCGGCGCGTGGACGACCACCTCCTGCCGCTCGAACGCCGGGTAGAGGTTCGGGACGACGCGGACGCGCCACGGGTCGCCGACGCGGAGCGTTTCCGGCGGCGTGCGGTCCTCGCGCCCGACACAGAACGGGCAGTTGACGAGCTCCTCCGCCGTCGGCTCGTCGACGCGTGGCCACCCGGCGCCCGGCCGCCCCGCGCGGCCGGGGGCGATCACGACCAGACGCCCCGAGAGGGGGTCCTCGCGGAGCTCGCCGCTCAGCTGTTCTTGCCGCCGCGGTCGATGAACGACGTGAAGAGGTCGATCGGAGCCGGGAAGACGATCGTCGTCGCCTGGGACGAGCCCAGCTCGAGCATCGTCTGGAGGTAGCGGAGCTGGAGCGCGATCGGCGTCTCGCCCATCACGAGGGCCGCGTCCTTCAACCGCTCGGAGGCCTGGAACTCGCCCTCCGCGGCGATCACCTTCGCGCGCCGCTCGCGCTCGGCCTCCGCTTGGCGCGCCATCGCGCGCTGCATGCCGGCCGGGATCTCGACGTCCTTGACCTCGACGATCGAGACCTTCACGCCCCAGGGCGCGGTCGCCTCGTCGATGATCTGCTGGAGGATCGTGTTGATCTTGTCGCGCTCCGAGAGGAGCTCGTCGAGCAGGTGCTGGCCGAGCACCGAGCGGAGCGTGGTCTGCGCGATCTGGGACGTCGCGACCATGAAGTTCTCGACCTGGACGATCGCAGCGGCGGGGTCGACGATCCGGAAGTACGCGACGGCGTTCACGCGCACCGGGACGTTGTCCTTCGTGATCACTTCCTGCGGCGGGACGTTCAACGTGATCGTGCGGAGGTCGACCCGCACCATCCGGTCGATGACGGGGATGAGCAGGAAGAGGCCGGGGCCCTTGGGCGGCTGGAGCAGGCGGCCGAGCCGGAAGATGACGCCGCGCTCGTACTCCCGGGCGACCTTCACCGCGGCCATCAGGAAGAGCAGCAGCAGGAACGCCGCCGCGCCGATCAGGACAAGGAAGGCCATCGACGTCCTTTCGTCTGGGTCGCCGCGATCCTACGCGCCGCGAGACCTGACCACGAGCTCGAGCCCGTCCACGTCCTCGACCTCGACCTCCTCGCCGGTGCGAAGCGGCTCGCCGGCGTCGCTGCGCGCCCGCCAGAGCTCGCCGTTCACGAACACCATTCCCTCGCGGCGCACGACACCGCTCGAGCCGACGATCGTGCCGGCGCCGGTCTCGACCGGCCGCCGGCGAACCTGGACGATCTTGACGACGAGGAACGCCATCATCGCGGCGAGCATCGTCGAGAACCCGAGCACGAGCGGGGTCGAGACCTCGTAGACGCCCCCCGAGGGCTCGAACAGGAGCAGCCCGCCCAGCACGAAGCAGACCGCGCCCGCAACCGTGAGCGCACCGTGGCTGGCGACGAACGGCTCGGCGCCGATGAAGGCCGCGGCGAGCAGCATCAGCAGGAAGCCGGCCCAGTTGACGGGCAGCACCTGCGCGGCGAAGAGGCTGATGATCAGCGAGATCGCCCCGACGGTCCCGGGGAAGATCAACCCGGGGTTCCAGAGCTCAACGACGATCCCGATCAACCCGATCGAGGCCATCACGAAGACGACGTTCGGATCGATCAGCAGGTCGAGGATCTGCTTCCAGAGGCTCATCTCGACGCGCGTCACCTCGGCGCCCGCTGTGTCGAGCACGGCGCCCTTCGGCTGCGTCGTGCGGCCGTCGGCCTCGGCCAGGAGCGTGGGCAGGTCGGCGGCGATCAGCTCGATCAGGTCGTCGTCGAGCGCCTCCTGCGCCGTCCAGCTGTCCCCGGAGCGCACCGCACGCTCGCCGATGTCCGGGTTCCGCCCGTGGTCGCGCGCGAGCCCGCGCAGCTGGGCCGACAGCTTCTCGACGGCCTTCTCGCGCAGGTCCTCCGGCAGGTCCTCGCCGCCGCCGCCCACGGGGGTCGACGAGCCGATCGTCGTCTGCGGCGCCATCGCGAGCAGGTCCGCGGCCTGCGCGATGAAGGCGCCGGCCGAGGTCGCCTCACCCCCCGCGGGCGAGACGTACACGATCACCGGCACCTCCGACGCGAGCTCGGCCTGGACGATGTCCTCCATCGAGCTGACGAGCCCGCCCGGGGTGTCGAGCAGGATCACCACGGCGTCGTAGCCCTCGTCCGCGGCGCGGTCGAGGTTCTCCCTCACGTAGTCGCGCGTGACGGGGTTGACGTCGTTGTCGAACTCGATCGCGAGCACGCGCGCCGCGGCGGCGCCGGCCGGAAGAGCGAGTGCGGCGCCCGCTGCGAGCAGAACGAAAAAACCCCGCAGAGCAGCCGGTTTCACTCGTAAGGATTCTATCAGGGAGGGACAGCTCGACTCGACGCCGAAGGGGTGCGTTTGCCACTCTGGGGTCCCGTTCTCGTGAAGTTGCTCGCCGCACTCCTCGTCGCGCTCGCGTTTCCCGCCGCTGCTCTCGCGGAGGGCACGCGGCTCGTGGCGCAGGAGGTCCCGCTTCGGGGCGAGCGTTCGCTCGCGGGCGCGCGCCCGTCCGTGTTCCACCTCGTCGGGCTGCACTGGCAGGGACCGGGAGCCGTCGCCTTCCGCACGCGCTCGACGTCGGGTCGCTGGAGCGCGTGGCGCGACGCCCAGCCTTCGCCGCTCGACCTGCCCGACGCCGGGACCGACGAGGCGCGGTCGGCGCTCGTGTGGAAGCTCGGAAATCCGTACTGGGTCGGCGCCTCGAACGCGATCCAGTACCGCCTGCGCGGCTCGGTCACTCGCCTGCGCGCCCACTTCGTCGTCAGCCGGGCGAAGGCGGTCCCGGTGCGCACGCTCTCGATCGCGGGCTCGCCGCTCGTCGCGCCGCGCTCGTCGTGGGGAGCGAACGAGGCGATCCGCCGCGGCGGCCCGTTCTACGCACCTGCGCTCCGCTTCGGTGTCGTCCACCACACCGCCGGCTCGAACAACTACACGGCCGCGCAGTCGGCGGCCATCGTGCGCGCGATCCAGACGTACCACGTCAAGGGGAACGGCTGGAACGACATCGGCTACAACTTCCTCGTCGACAAGTACGGCCAGGTGTTCGAGGGCCGCTACGGCGGCGTCGAGCGGAACGTCGTGGGTGCACATGCGGAGGGCTTCAACACCGGCTCGGTCGGCGTCGCGCTGCTCGGGGCGTACGGATCGGTGAGGCCGAGCGCGAAGGCGATCGACGCGATCGCCGCACTGCTCGCGTGGCGCCTCGACGTCGGCCACGTCGACCCGCTCGCGCGGCTGACGTGGACCTCGGGCGGAAACGCTCGCTTCCCGTCGGGGACGCCGACTCCGCTCGCTGCGATCTCCGGCCATCGGGACACCGGCCCGAGTGCGTGCCCCGGCAACGCGCTCTACGCCCAGCTCGGGGCGATCGCGCGCAAGGCGGCCGCGATCGGGCTGCCGAAGCTCTACGACCCCGTCGTCACCGGGCGGCCGGGGGCGCCGGTGCGCTTCACCGCGCGACTATCCTCCTCGCTGCCCTGGAGCGTGCGGGTGACCGACGGGGAGGGGAACGTGGTCGCTGCCGGCAGCGGGATCGGCTCGACCGTCGACTGGACGTGGGACGCGACGCCCTCGCCGAACGGGCGCTACCTCTACTCGATCGAGGCGGGCGCGGACGTCCGGCCGGCCACGGGTGCCGTCGGCCAGACCGCGACGACGCTCGCGCTGACCGGAGCCCAGGCGCGGCCCGCGACCTTTACGCCGAACGGCGACAGCCAGGCCGACTCGACGACGATCGCCTACGCGCTCAGCCTGCCCGCGACGGTCACGGCGACGCTGCGCGACGGCTCGGGACTGACGATCGCGACGCTCTTCAGCGAGCCCAAGGCGGCCGGTCGGCAGTCCTTCCGCTTCACCGCGTCGGGGATCGCCGACGGGCGCTACACGATCGCGCTCGCAGCGCGCAACTCGGCTGGGCAGGAATCGCGGATGGAGATCCCGGTCGTCGTCGACCGAACGCTCGCCGCGTTCGCGGCGAAGCCGGGGGTGTTCTCGCCGAACGGCGACCGTCGCCTGGAGCAGCTGACGCTCGGCTTCGTGCTCGCCGCGCCCGCCAACGTGAAGCTGCGCGTGATCGGCGGGCCGACGGTCTTCGAGGGCGACCTCCAGCCGGGCCCGCAGGCGTTCCGGCTGACCGAGCGGCTGCGCGACGGACGGCACGCCGCCGTGCTCGAGGCGACGGGCCCGTTGGGCCGGCGTGCGCAGACCGCACGTTTCGTCGTGGACACGCGCAAGCCGAGGCTTCGGCTCCTGAACGCGCGCGCCCGCCGCTTCTGGGTCGACGAGCGCGTCACGATCACGGGCTCGATCGGCGGGCTCCGCGTGCAGGCCGTCGTCGGCCCGGGCCGGTTCGTGCTCTCCGGCGCCGCCGGTCGGATCGCGATCGCCGCGTGGGACCAGGGCGGCAACCGCACGGCGCTGCGTCACCGATAACAGCGGCTCGCCAGGCCACATGAGCCGGCCTCTGGCACGCGATGAGCGGCGCGCTGCCGCGTCCTCAGTCGCGCCCATGCCTTCTGGCATGAGCGCTCCCTGCGTCCTTGCATCGCTTGCTCCTCGCGCACCAGAGTCTCGACTATGTGGTCTGCCGAACCGCGGCCACCCAGGCGTCGTACTCGCGCTCGAGGTGGTCGAGGAACGCGGCGAGCAGCTCGGCCTTCGAGAGGACGGTGCCGGTCTCCAGCAGCAGGGACGTCGCGGGGTGCTCGGCGCGCTCGGGGAGCTCCCCCTCGCGCTGGGCCACGTTGATCCCGACGCCGAGCACGACGCGACCCTCCCGCGCCTCGGCGAGGATCCCGGCCACCTTTCGTCCCGCGACGAGCACGTCGTTCGGCCACTTGACCGTGGGCTCGAGCCCGGTCAGCTCCGCGATCGCGGCGGCGCAGGCCCGGCCGGCGACGACCGAGAGCTCGGCGAGCCGCGCGGTGGGGACGTCGGGCCGGAGCACGATCGAGGCGAGAACGCTCGAGCCCGGCGGGGCGAGCCAGGCCCGACCGAGGCGACCGCGGCCGGCCGTCTGCTCGTCGGTCGCGGACACGGCCCCTTCGGGCGCGTCCTCCGGGAGCAGCCGCTGGGTCGAGTCGCAGCGCTCGACGAACGTGTACTCGCGGCCGAAGCGGCCACGCAGGCGGGGCAGGACGGCGTCCGCGGCGAGCGAGTCGGCCATGGGCCGTAGAGTGTGGCCGTGCAACCCCCCGGAGCCAAGCGCCGTCCAATCCGGCAACCCCTCCGGGCGGGCCCGACGCTCGCCTACGAACGGTTGAGCGACCCGATCTTGGTCAAGCGCGCGAAGGACGGCGACCCACGTGCCCTGGAGGCGCTCTGCGCCCGCCATCAGCCGCGGGTGGAGCGGTTGACGCGACGCCTGCTCGGCGACCGCGAGGATGCCCGGGACGCGGCCCAGGAGGCCCTGGCGAAGCTCTGCGCCCGGCTTGGGCAGTTCCGCGGCGAGGCGGCGTTCGCGACCTGGCTGCACCGGCTCGTGGCGAACACCTGCCACGACTCCGCGGCCCGCAAGAAGCTCTGGGAGCCCCTGCCGGACGACGCCCCGGCGGCCCCGACGGCGGATCTCGGCGACGCGGACGAGCTGCGCGCCTGCCTGCTCGAGCTGCCCCCGGCCCAGGCGCGCGTGGTCGTGCTCAAGGACGCGTACGGCTACTCCTTCGCCGAGATCGCGGAGGCGACGGCGATGCCCGTCGGAACGGCGAAGTGCTACGCGCACAGGGCGCGGGCCGCGCTCCGGCGCCGGCTCGAGTACGCGGCGTGAACGCGCCGTTCGGAAAGGCCGAGATCGAGCAGATCCTCCCGCACCGCGACCCCTTCCTCCTCCTCGACGAGGTCGTCGAGCTCGAGCCCGGCGTGCGCGTGGTCGCGCGCAAGAGCGTGACCGAGGCCGATTGCGCCGGCCACTTCCCCGGAAACCCGATCATGCCCGGGGTGAAGATGGTCGAGGCGCTCGCGCAGGCGGGCGCGGTGGCCGTGCTCGTGCAGGAGGAGAACCGCGGGAAGCTCGCGCTCTTCGCCGGGATCGACGACGTGCGCTTCAAGCGCGTCGTCCGCCCGGGGGACGAGCTGACGCTCGAGTGCTCGCTCGAGCAGGTCCGCGGTCCGATCGGGCGAGGCAAGGCACGCGCGACGGTGGACGGCGAGCTGGCCGTCCGCGGCACGCTGACGTTCGCGGTGGAGCAGTGATCGGCAAAGCCAACGGCGCGCGGATCGGGATCACGGGCCTCGGCGTGCACGTTCCCGCGAAGGTCGTTACGAACCACGATCTCGCGAAGCTCGTGGACACGTCGCACGAGTGGATCGTCGAGCGCACCGGGATCCACGAGCGCCGCTTCGCCGAGCAGGGCGAGGCGCTGACGGACATCGCCCGCCCGGCGGCGATCCGCGCTCTCGAGCAGGCGGGCGGCGAGCCGTCGTCGATCGACCTCGTGCTCTGCGCGACGGTGACGCCCGACATGATGTTCCCGACGAGCTCCGCGCTCCTCGCCGACGAGCTCGGGATGCCGGACGCGGCGGCGTTCGACCTGCTCGCGGGATGCACCGGCTTCGTCTACGCGATCGCCCAGGCGTACGGGATGCTCGCCTCCGGGCTCTGCCGACGCGCGCTCGTCGTCGGCGGCGACGTGCTCTCCAAGATCCTCGACCTCGACGACCGCTCCACGCTCGTGCTCTTCGGCGACGGGGCGGGCGCCGTGGTGATGGAGCCCGTCGAGCGCGGCGGCTTCCTCGGCTTCGAGCTGGGCGCCGACGGCGGTGGCGGCGAGAGTCTCTGGCTCCCCGGCAGCGGCTCACGGCACTTCGACGAGCCGGACAAGTTCGTGAAGATGAACGGGCGCGAGGTCTACAAGTTCGCGACGCGGGTGCTCGTGTCGTCCGCCGAGAAGCTGCTGGACGAGCTCGGGCTGACCGTCGACGACGTGGATGTGTACATCCCGCACCAGGCGAACATCCGGATCATCGACCACGCTGCGCGGAAGCTGGGCGTTCCGCCGGAGAAGGTCGTGATCAACGTCCAGCGCTACGGGAACACCTCCTCGGGGTCGATTCCGCTCGCGCTCGCGGACGCGATCGCCGACGGTCGGGTGCGCCCCGGTGCGAAGGTGCTGATGACGGGTATGGGAGCAGGGCTGACGTGGGGTTCGAGTTTGATCGAATGGACGGAGGAGATGGCCGCGTGACCAAGATCGCCTTCATGTTCCCCGGGCAGGGCTCGTTCGCCGTGGGGATGGGCAAGGACGTCGCCGAGGCCGTGCCCGAGGCGATGGCGGTGTACGAGGCGGGTAGCGTGGCCGCCGGGCTCGACCTGCGCAGGCTCTGCTTCGAGTCGCCCGTCGAGGAGCTCGTCGAGACCGAGGTGCAGCAGCCGGCGCTCGTCGCCACGTCGCTCGCGTTCAACGCCGCGCTGCGCGTGCGCGGGATCGCGCCGGACTTCGTCGTCGGTCACTCCGTCGGCGAGTTCGCCGCGCTCGCGGCCGCGGGATCGATCCCGGACGCCGACGCGATCGGCCTCGTGCGCGAGCGCGGGCTCGCGATGGCGGCCGCGGCGCGCGAGCGTCCAGGCTCGATGGCCGCGATCCTCGGTCTCGCAGACGAGGTCGTGGAGTCGCTCTGCAAGAAGATCGCGAACGTGTGGCCGGCGAACTACAACTGCCCGGGTCAGATCGTGATCTCGGGCGAGGACCCCGCCGTCGTCGAGTGCTGCGAGGAGGCCGAGCGCGAAGGGGCGAAGCGGGCGATCAAGCTCCGCGTCTCGGGCGCGTTCCACTCGCCGCTCGTCGAGCGTGCGGCCGACCGGCTGCGGCCCGCGATCGACAAGATCGAGTTCTCGATGCCGAAGGCCGCGTTCATGTCGACGGTGACCGCGAAGCTCGAGGAGGCGCAGCGCTACCGCACGCTCCTCGTCGAGCAGCTGACCGCGCCGGTGAAGTTCACGCAGGCGGCGCGGGAGCTGATGAGCCACGGCGTGACGACGTTCGTCGAGGTCGGGCCGGGCAACGTCCTCAGCGGTTTACTGAAGAGGATCGACAGATCGGTCAAGACCTTCACGGTGAACGACCTGAAGGCGCTGGACGAAGCAACCGAAGCGCTTGGCTGAGTTCGCAACGCTGGAGGGAAAGACCGCGCTCGTCACCGGTGGCTCGCGCGGCATCGGCGCGGCCGTCGTCCGCGAGCTCGCTCGCGCCGGCGCGACCGTCGTCGTCGGGTATCGCTCGGGGGCCGACGAGGCCGAGGCGATCGCCTCGGAGATCGGCGGGAGCGCAGTGCAGGCCGACGTGGCGGACGTCGAGGACGCGAAGCGGCTCGTCGAGGAGGCGGGCGACCTCGACGTGCTCGTCAACAACGCAGGGATCACGCGCGACGGCGTGCTCGCGCGGATGACCGACGACGACTGGCGATCGGTGCTCGAGACGAACCTCAGCTCGGTCTTCTACACCTGCCGGGCCGTCTCCCGCGGGATGATGAAGCGGCGCGCCGGCGCGATCGTCAACCTCTCCTCGATCGTCGGCCTGCACGGCAACTGGGGCCAGACGAACTACGCCGCGTCGAAGGGCGGGATCGTCGCGTTCACGAAGTCGCTCGCGCAGGAGCTCGGGTCGCGCGGCGTGAGGGCGAACGTGGTCGCGCCCGGATACATCAAGACGCAGCTCACGGACGCGATCCCCGAGGAGGCGCAGCAGCAGATGCTCGGGCTGACGCCGCTCGGCCGATTCGGGGATCCGGAGGACGTGGCCAGAGCGGTACGGTTCCTGTGCTCCGACGACGCCGCCTTCATCACGGGCGAGGTGCTCGTCGTGGGCGGGGGATTGGGGATGTGATGAACACCAACGGTCGGAGAAGAGTCGTCATCACCGGGATGGGCGCGGTCACGCCGCTCGCCAACGACGCCGAGACGTCGTGGCAGCGCTTGCTCGCGGGCGAGTCCGGGGCGGGGGAGATCACGCAGTTCGACCACACCGACTACCCGGTCCATTTCGCCTGCGAGCTGAAGGACTTCGACCCGACGACCTGGATCGACCGCAAGGCCGCGCGCCGGATGGACCGCTTCGCGCAGATGATCCTCGCCGCCGCGCGGCAGGCGGAGGCGGACTCCGGCATCGACATCGCAAAGGAGCCGGACCGCGTCGGGGCCTCGATCGCGACCGGGATCGGCGGGCTGCGCTCGTTCCAGGATTGCTACGACGTGCTCAAGGACCGCGGGCCCGACCGCGTCTCGCCGTTCTCGATCCCCTCGATCATCCCGAACATGGGTGCCGGCTGGGTCTCGATCGAGCTAGGGACCAAGGGGCCGCTCATGTCGGAGTGCACCGCGTGCGCCGCCTCGAACATGGCGATCGGCGACGCCCTCGACGCGATCCGGGTCGGCAGGGCGGAGGCGATGATCGCCGGCGGCACCGAGGCGCCGGTCACGGCGGTCGGCATCGCCGGCTTCGACTCGATGCGCGCGCTCTCCCGGCGCAACGGCGACCCGGCGAGCGCGTCACGGCCGTTCGACGCCGGGCGCGACGGGCTCGTGATGGGCGAGGCCGGCGCCGTGCTCGTCCTCGAGGAGCTCGAGCACGCGAAAGCGCGCGGCGCGAAGGTCTACGCGGAGCTGGTCGGCTACGGCGTCTCGTCCGACGCCGCGCACATGACCGAGCCCGACCCGACCGGCGAGAACCCGGCCCGCGCGATGACGATGGCGTTCTCGGACGCCGGGGTCGATCCGTCCGAGGTCGGCTACGTCAACGCGCACGCGACCTCGACGCCGCTCGGGGACGCGAGCGAGACGCGCGTGCTGAAGCTCGCGCTCGGCGAGGAGAACGCGCACAAGACGCCGATCTCCTCGACGAAGGGCTCGACCGGGCACTGCTTCGGCGCCGCCGGGGCGGTCGAGGCGGTCTTCACGGTGCTGGCCGTCCGCGACCGGAAGCTGCCGCCCACGATCAACTACGACGCCGCCGATCCCGACTGCGACCTCGACTACATCCCGAACGAGGCGCGCGACGCGCCGGATCTCGACGTCGCGTGCTCGAACTCGTTCGGCTTCGGCGGCCACAACGCCTGCATCGTCGTCCGGCGGTTCTCCGACTAGTACCGGGTCGGCTGCCGGTTCACAAGTAACAGGCTGTTACTTGGCGACCGGCCCGGCCGCTACGTTCGGGTCGTGAGGCTCGTCGACGTCGGGGGACGGCTGATCGAGGTGCAGGTGCGCGAGTCTGCGCGGGCACGCGTCGTGCGTGCCGTGTTCCGGTACGGCGACCAGGCCGAGCTCGTCGTTCCGGTCGGGACGAGCGGGCGGACGGTCGACCGCGCGCTTCGCGAGTACGCGCCCTGGCTCGCGCGTCAGGCGGAGCGTGCTCCCGAGCCGGTCCTGACGCTGCCACCGCTGACCGAGACGCAGGGGCGTTGCCGCGCACGAGCGCTGGTGACCGAGACCGCGGAAGAGGAAGCGCCGCGGATCGGCGTGGTCTATCGCCGCATCTCGATCCGCGACACGAGCTCCCGCTGGGGCTCGTGCTCCTCGAGCGGCTCACTTTCGTTCTCGTGGCGGCTCGCGCTCGCCCCGCGGCGCATCCTCGACTACGTGGTCGTGCACGAGCTCTGCCACCTCGTCCACCACGACCACTCGAGGCGCTTCTGGTCGCTCCTCGCCGGCGTGCGGTCGACGTACCGCGAGGAGCGCAGGTGGCTGAGCGACCACGGCTGGGAGCTGCTGGCGTATCGTCCGCCGCATGACGCGTTGGGCGACGTTTGACTGCTACGGCACGCTGATCGACTGGAACGGCGGGATCGCCGCGCAGCTTCGGCGGCTCTGGCCGGACGAGGACACGCGCGCATTGCTCGACCGCTACCACGAGCTCGAGCCGGCCGTGCAGGCGGAGGAGCCGGGCCTCGCCTACCGCGAGGTGATGCGGCGCGCGCTCGCCCGTCTCGGCGACGTTCCCGAGGGCGAGGAGGACGCGCTCGCGGAGTCGCTGCCCACCTGGGATCCGTTCCCCGAGGCCCGTGAGGCGCTCGAGGAGGCGCGCGACCGCGGCTGGAGCCTCGCGATCCTCTCGAACACCGACCGCGACCTCGTCGAGGCTTCGAAGGCGACGCTCGGTGTCGAGTTCGACGAGACGGTCGTCGCGTCGGAGATCGGCTCGTACAAGCCGGCGACCCGGCACTGGGAGGAGTTCCGGTCGCGCGCGGGCGCCGACCCCTCGCAGCACGTGCACGTCGCGCAGAGCATGTTCCACGACATCGTTCCGGCGAACGAGCTCGGGATTCCGTCGGTCTGGATCAACCGGCTCGGGGAGCGTTTCGACACGACACCTACCCGCGAGCTCCCGGATCTGCGCCCGCTGCCCGACGTCCTGGACGAGCTCGTCGCGCCGCGAGGGTGAGCCTGCGGCCTCCCCGCGAGGACGACTTCGACGCGATCCTCGAGCTCATGAACGCGAGCCAGCTCGCAGTGTTCGGCGAGGAGGACGTCACCGCGGACGACCTGCGCACCTGGCTGACGACGCCGTACGTCGACGTGGAGCGCGACATCAGGGTGCTCGACGTCGACGGGCGGCTCGTGGGGTACGCCGACGTCGACTTCGCCGAGGCGACGGGCACCTGGTGGTGCGACGTCAAGGTCGCACCCGACGTCGACTTCGACTCGACCCTTCCGCAGCTCGTCGACTGGATCGAGGAGCGCGTGGACGGCGGGATCGTCCGCGTCTGGACCTCGGCCGAGGACGCACGGACGGTCGAGGCCTTCGCGCGCCTCGGTTTCGAGGAGCGCCGCCACTCGTACCGGATGGAGATCGCGCTCGACGGCGAGGCGCGCGAGCCGGCCTGGCCGACGGGGCTCGAGCTGCGGGAGTACCGCGACGAGGACGAGCGCCTCGTCTTCGACATCGTCGTCGAGGTGTGGCTCGATGCGTCCGACCCGATCGAGGACACTTTCGAGGACTGGAGGCACTGGACGACGAGGCGCGCGACGTTCGATCCGTCGCTCTGGTTCCTCGTCTTCGACGGGGATCGGCTCGCGGGCTTCTCGCTCTGCCGCCAGGACGACGTCGACCCGAACGCGGGGTACGTGGCCACGCTCGGCGTGCGCCGGCCGTGGCGGAAGCGCGGGCTCGGCGAGGCGCTGCTGCTGCACTCGTTCGCCGTCTTCCGGGAGCGTGGCTACACGCGCGCGACGCTCGGCGTCGACGCGTCGAGCCCGACCGGCGCGACGCGGCTCTACGAGCGCGCGGGGATGACCGTCTACCGCGACACCGTCTTCCTCGAGCGCGCCGTGGAACCCGGCTAGGGCTTCTTCCCGGGCTTCTCGCGGTCGCCGCGGTCGTCCGACTCGGGGCGGTTCTCGTGCGCGGCGGCGTGCGGCGGCGGGATCGCCGGCACGGCGGGCGTGGCGGCGGGCGTTCCCGGGGGGTCCTGCCGATGCGGCGGGACCGCGGGCTGGGCGGGCGTCGCGCGCGGGTGCCCGTCACGCTTCAGGGGCGGGTTCCGGGGTGGGCTCGGGGTCGGCTGCGGGCGCGGCGGTTGTGGCTGCGTCTGCGGCGGTTGCGGCCGGGGGCTCGGTTGCGGCGGCTGCGACGGAGGCTGGACCGCCGGGCCCGAGCCGCCCGGAGCAGGCGTCGCGGGGGGCGCCGGGGCAGCGGGCGGCGGGGGAGTCGGCGCAGGGGTCGCCGGCGGCGGTGAGGGCGCCGGCGCTCCCGGCCCGCCCGGCGCCGGGGTCGGGCGTCCGGGCGCCCCGGTGGGCCTCGCCGGGCGTCTCGCCCGGTCCCCGACCTGCGTCGATGCGGGCCGAGCCCGCGAGACGGCAGAAGCGAGCGAGGGCCGCGCGTCGACGCTCCGCCCCGAGTCGGCCCGTAGCGGCCGGCGCGGGTCGACGAACGTCGGCACGACCTCCCGATCCCAGGCGACGGACGACGGCGCGGGAACGACGACGTCGACGCTGCCGGTGAGGGCGCGCAGCCACAGGTGGACCGACACGACCCCGCCCGCGAGCGTGGTCAGCGCCGACACGCCGAGCGCGCCCG
Source organism: Thermoleophilia bacterium (assembly GCA_025929895.1). Classification (GTDB taxonomy): domain Bacteria; phylum Actinomycetota; class Thermoleophilia; order Gaiellales; family Gaiellaceae; genus JACCTU01. The sequence goes on along the minus strand of JAICPI010000005.1, from coordinate 29,251 downwards.
AGCCGACCCGAGAGAGCACGCTCATCCCGCGCTTGTATCAAGCGCGAAGGACGGCGAGGGCTACCCGGCGACGACGCGGTCCTTGCCGTGCGCCTTCGCGCGATACAGCGCCGAGTCGGCGATCCGCAGCAGGCCGTCGACGGTGTCGATCGGCGGATACGCCGCCACACCGAAGCTCGCCGTCACGCCGAGAGGCTGCCCGTCGGGTCCCTCCAGCCCCAGGCCGGAGAGGCCGTCGCGGAGCCGTTCGGCGAACACCGCTCCCCCGTCGACGTCCGTCTGCGGGAGCAGCACCGCGAACTCCTCTCCGCCCAGGCGCGCGGCAACGTCGATGTCGCGCGTCGAGTCGGTCACGAGCTGCCCGAACGCGCGCAGGACCTCGTTTCCGAACTCGTGCCCGAACCGGTCGTTGATGCTCTTGAAGTCGTCGAGATCGCCGATCACGACCGCGAGCTCGTTCCCGAACCGCTCGGCGCGGCTGAGCTCGCTCTCGAGCGCATCGACGAACCGTCGCCGGTTCGCCAGCCCAGTCAGGTCGTCGGTGATCGCCTGGCGTTGGACGACCCCGTGCAGCCTCGCGTTCTCGAGCGCGATCGCGGCCTGCGACACGAACCACTCGGCCAGCTCCCGCGCCCCGGGGGAGAGCGTGCCCCCCGCGGAGAACAGCAGCAGGCGCAGCGGGACTCCGTCGTCGTCGGCGCCGAGGGGGAGCACGAGCGGTGTCCGGGAGGAGCTCGGACCCCCGACCCGCACGATCTCCGTCTCGCCGCGCACGAGGCGCGCCTCGGTCGCCCCGGCCGCCTCCATCGCCGTCTGCGCGATCACGGGCAGCAAGCCCTCGGCGTCGTGCGTCGCCGCGAGGGCGTCGCCGACGAGCGAGAGCGCGTCGCGAACATGACGACGGTCGGCCTCGGCGCGGGCGCTGCGCAGCTCCGTGCGGCGCCCGCTACGCCAGATCAGGAACGCGGCCAGGCCCGCCAGCAGGGTGAGCCCGGTAGCGCCGATCGCGACGAGAACACGGCGTCGCCGCTCGCTGGCCTCGGCGTCCACGGCCGCGGCGGGCGTCGCCGCCACGACGAAGACGTCGCGGCGGTCGCGCAGGAGCGGCGACGACGCCACCCGCAGCCGCTCGCCGCCGGCGCTGGCGGTTCGACCCGTCGGAGCGAGGTCGAACGTCCGCACGCCCGCCGTGTCGTACAGCCGTCCTGCCACGGCGACCCCGATCCCCTCGCTCGGACGTGGGGCGGCCGCGCCCGCCAGCCGCCCCGCGAGCTCCTCGTCCAGCCGGAGCTCGGCCGAGACGCGCCCGAGCACCGCTCCGTCGAAGGTGACGTCTGCGCTGCGCGTGACCGCGTCCGCAGGCGGCCGCGAGCCGGCGAGCAGGGTCCCGTCCTTCCAGAAGGAGACATCCTGCTCGGCCGCGGCGACGGATCGGAGCGCCGTCGCGTCCGAGCGGGCGAGGGCACGCGCGACCCGCGGCTGCCGGGCCACACCCGTCGCGCGCTCGGACAAATCCGCGACCTCCCGGTCGAACGCGAGCGTTGCCGCCCGCGCCACCTCGGCGAGCCGCTCGTCGACGGCGCGCCGGTGCGCGTCGGCCGACGCGCTCGCCCCGAGATAGGCCGCGGCGGCGAGTGCGGCCAGGACGGCGGCCGTGAGCAGCGTGAGCGACGCCTGCCGCGCAACGCCTGGGCCGCCGCCAGCCCGGGCAAGAGAAGTGTCCACGCCGCCGTAGCTTCGCACCACCTGGAGGCGTGCGAGCGCCGGTCGGCGCCGGTAGCCTCCCGGCGTGTCGCGCCGTCGCGCGAAGTGCCCGGACTGCAGGACGTACACCGCCGTCGCGCTCGGGCCGGAGTACCAGTGCCACTCGTGCGGCCGCGAGTTCGCCGCCGGGCTCGTGCGCGTCCCGCGGGCGTGGGGCGACGGGGGCGAGCCGATGGTCCAGGCGGCGCACCTCCCGCTCGACTACCCAGAGGCAGCCGTCGTCGACGAGGACTCGCTGGCCGACCAGAATCTCGCGATCGCCGCGGAGCTCCCCGACCGGCCGCTCGTGCTCGGCGGCTGCTGCTGCTCGCACGTGGGCGCCGTGGAAGGGCTCGCGGCGCGTCACGACGCGCTCGCGGTCGTCTGGATCGACGCCCACGGAGACCTGAACACGCCCCAGACCTCGCCTTCGGGCAACGCCTGGGGGATGCCGCTGCGGATGTTGATCGACGCAGGCACGGTGAAGCCGAAGAACGTCGCGCTCGTCGGCGCGCGGAACCTGGACCCGCCCGAGCGCGAGTTCATCCAGGAGCACGGGGTGCACACGAGTGCCGACGCGGTCGACCGGGCGCTCCAGGACTGCTCGTGCGTCTACGTCGCGCTCGACGCCGACTCCCTCGACGCGGCCGAGCTGACGTCGTTCATGCCGGAGCCCGACGGCCTCGCCCTCGACGAGGCGGAGGCGATCCTGTCGGACGTGCGGGAGCGCTCGTCGCTCGTGGGCGCAGGGCTGACGGGGCTCGCTCCGGATCCCGCGAACGTCGAGCGGCTCCAGCGCCTGACGCGCGCGCTGGGCCTGTAACCGGCCCGCGCTGCGGCGGGTCTAAGATCGTCGCATGGCGGAGCCGCGCATCGACGTGCAGGTCGAGACCCCGGACGCTGCGCCGAAGGACGAGAAGCAGCACCCGAACACGTGCCCGGCGTGCCACTCGCACTACCGGAACGACGAGCTCGAGGCGGCGCTCTGGGTCTGCGCGCAGTGCGGCCACCATTTCCCGATGCGGGCGCGGTCGCGCATCGCCAGCCTCGCCGACGACGGCTCGTTCGCCGAGGAGGCCGCGGAGCTCCGCTCCGACGACCCGCTCGACTTCTTCGACCTGCGGCCCTACGGCGAGCGGCTCGCCGAGGCCGAGGTGAACACCGGGCTCGGCGAGGCGATCGTGATCGGCCGGGCGGCCGTCGACGGGGCTCCGTGCGAGCTCGCGGTCATGGACTTCGCGTTCATGGGCGGATCGATGGGGAGCGCGGTCGGCGAGAAGTTCGCGCGGGCATGCGAGTCCGCCGCCGAGCACGGCCTGCCGTTGATCTCGGTCAGCGCCTCCGGCGGTGCGCGGATGCAGGAGGGGATCCTCGCGCTGATGCAGCTGCCGAAGACGATCGTGGCGGTCGCCGACCTGCACGACGCCGGCTCGCCGTACGTCTCGGTCCTCGCGCACCCGACGACCGGCGGCGTGCTGGCGAGCTTCGCGAGCCTCGGGGACGTGCTCGTCGCCGAGCCCGGCGCGCTCATGTCCTTCGCCGGCCCGCGCGTCGTACAGCAGACGACGCGCGAGAAGCTCCCGGACGACTTCGGCCGCGCCGAGGCGAACCTGCGTTTCGGCCACGTCGACGCGATCGTTCCCCGGCCCGAGCTGAAGCCCTACCTCGCGCGCCTGCTGCGGCTCTTCGCCAATGGCAAGTGACGCGGAGCTCCGGCTCCGGGAGCGTCTCTCGAAGCTGAAGTCGATCAACCTGCTCGGCGGCGCGAGGCTCTCGGGCGAGCTCGAGCGGCTCCAGAAGCAGCTCGACCGGATCACGGCCGAGCCGACCGAGGACGACATCTGGCGCTCGGTCGAGCTCGCGCGTCACCAGGATCGCCCGTACACGCTCGACTACGTGGAGCGCCTCTTCGACGACTGGGTCGAGCTGCACGGGGACCGCGGGCGCGGGGACGACGCCGCGATCATCTCGGGACTCGGCCGCTTCCAGGGGCGGACGGTCGTCGTCGTCGGGCACCAGAAGGGACGCGACGTGAAGGAGCGCGCGAAGCGGAACTTCGGGATGGCGTACCCGGAGGGCTACCGGAAGGCGATGCGCGTGATGAAGCTCGCCGACCGCTTCCGGTTCCCGCTGCTGACGCTCGTCGACACGCCCGGCGCATACCCCGGCGTCGCCGCCGAGCAGCACGGCCAGGGCGGCGCGATCGCGGCGTCCCAGGCGACGATGCTCCGGCTCGGGATCCCGATCGTGAGCGTCGTGATCGGCGAGGGCGGGTCGGGCGGAGCGATCGCGATCGCGGTCGGCGACCGGGTGCTGATGTCGGAGAACGCGATCTACTCGGTGATCTCCCCGGAGGGGTGCGCGGCGATCCTCTGGCGCGACGCCTCGGAGGCCAAGAAGGCCGCGGCCGCCTTCAAGCCGGACGCCGCCCACTGCCTGGAACTCGGCGTGATCGACGGGATCGTCCCGGAGCCGCCGGGCGGCGCCCACACAGACCACGACGAGGCCGCCCGGCTGCTCGGGGGGGCGGTGCAGGAGGCCCTCGACGAGCTCGAGGCGCTGCCTGTGGACGAGCTGACCCGCCGGCGGCGGGCCCGGTTCCGGGCGCTCGGCGTTTTCGCCTAGAACAGGCGGCTCCCTGGCCGCTCTTCCACAGTGTCCACAGTGTTTTCCCCTGCCCCTTTTATGACTCGAGGCCGGGAAAACCCGGCCTCGAGTGCGGACCCCCCACTAGGAGAGAGGACTCTCCGCCTCACCTCTTACCGCCAGGGCGCAGAACGAATCCTCCGCGTTTTCGCCCTGCTCCCTGCGGGGACGAGCCGCGCATGGCGCCCCGTTCGATCTGGCGCGGAGCGATCTCGTTCGGCCTCGTGAGCGTCCCGGTGCGGATGTTCACGGCCACGTCCTCGAAGGAGCTCCGCTTCCACTTCCTCCACAAGGAGGATTTGACCCCGATCGGCTACGACAAGGTCCGGAAGGACACCGGGGAGCACGTCGACCCGGAGGACATCGTCCGCGGGTTCGAGGTGGAGAAGGGACGCTACGTGCCGCTCGAGGAGGAGGACCTCGACCGCCTCGACGTCGAGCTGACCAAGGCGATCGACATCTGCGACTTCGTCGACCTCGACGAGATCGACCCCATCTACTTCCGGAAGGCGTATTACCTGCTGCCGGAGGACGGCGCGGAGAAGCCGTACCTGCTGCTCGTGCGCGCGCTCGAGGAGACGGGGAAGGTCGGGATCGCGAAGGTCGTGATCCGCAACAAGCAGCACCTCGCGTGCCTGCGGCCCGTGGACGGCAAGCTCGTGGTCGAGACGATGTACTACGCCGACGAGGTGCGGAAGCCGGAGCCCGTCGAGGTGAAGGGCGAGTTGCGGAAGGCCGAGCTCGACATGGCCAGGTCGCTCGTGGAGAACCTGAGCGAGCCCTTCGACCCCGAGAAGTACGACGACACGTACCGCAAGGAGCTGCTCGAGCTGCTCCGCGCGAAGGCGGAGGGCACGGAGCTGCCGGAGCCAGCCGAAGACGGGGGCGGTGAGGTCGTCGACCTGATGGCCGCGCTGCGCGAGTCGGTCGAGCGGACGAAGAAGTCGCGTGCGAAGGCCAAGAAGCCCGCGCGTGCGGCAAAGTCCAAGCGTGCCGCCGCTCGCTGAGTACCGCCGCAAACGCGACCCGAAGCAGACCCCGGAGCCCTTCGGCTCGAAGCGCAAGGGCAAGGATCCGATCTTCGTCGTGCAGCGCCACGACGCGACGCGGCTCCACTACGACTTCCGGCTCGAGCTCGACGGCGCGCTCGCGAGCTGGGCGGTCCCGAAGGGCGTCCCGCTCGAGCCGGGGCAGCAGCACCTCGCCGTGCACGTCGAGGACCACCCGCTCGACTACGCGACGTTCGAGGGCGAGATCCCGAAGGGGAACTACGGCGCGGGCACGGTCGAGATCTGGGACAACGGGACGTACGAGCTGGTCGAGCGAAAACGGAACGGCGGCTTGACCGTCCGCCTGCACGGCAAGAAGCTCGAGGGCGTCTGGGCGCTCGTGCCGGCGAAGCTGAGCGGCGACGAGAAGAACTGGCTGATCCTGCGCAAGCGCGACGACGACGGTGCTCCGGCGGTCAGGCCGGCACGGTATTCGCCGATGCTCGCGACGCTCGCCAAGGAGGTTCCGAAGGGCGACGGGTGGCTGTACGAGGTCAAGTGGGACGGCTATCGCGCGATCGCGTACGTCGCCGGCGCCACGGTCGGGCTCGTGAGCCGGAACGGCAACGACCTGACCGCGCGCTTCCCGGGCGTCGCGAAGGCGATCGGCAAGGCGCTCCGCACGCCGAACGCGGTCCTGGACGGCGAGGTGTGTGCGCTCGACCAGGACGGTCGCGCGACGTTCTCCGCGATGCAGCAGGGCAAGGCCGGGACGCGCCACATCTTCGTCGCCTTCGACCTGCTCGAGGTCGAAGGTGAGCCAGTCGTCGACCAGGAGCTGACCGCGCGGCGGAAGCGGCTCGAGAGCCTGCTCGACAAGCGCGTGTCGGACGTGCAGTTCTCGGAGGCGTTCGACGACGGCGACGCGCTCTTCCACGCCGCGGAGCAGCAGGGCTTCGAGGGGATCATCGCCAAGCGGGCCCGCTCGACCTACCAGGCGGGGCGCCGCTCGCGCGACTGGATCAAGGTCAAGACGCACGGCAACGAGGAGTTCGTCGTGGGCGGCTTCACGAAGGGCGAGGGCCGCCGCGCAAACACCTTCGGCTCGCTCCTGCTCGGCGAGTACGACGACGAGGGCCGCCTCTCGTACGTCGGGAGCGTGGGGACCGGGTTCAACGAGAAGGAGATCTCGCGTCTTCTGAGCCTCCTGCGCCCGCTCGAGCGCCCGACGCCCGCGTTCGACCCCGTGCCGAAGCCGCCGCGCGTCCGCAAGGGCGACATCGTCTGGGTCGAGCCTCGGCTCGTCGCCCAGGTCCAGTTCGTCGAGCGCACGCACGACAACCGCCTGCGCGCGCCCTCCTACCAGGGCCTCCGCGAGGACAAGGAGCCGGCCGAGGTCCGGGCCGAGGAGGAGCCGCTGCCGACGGAGCTTCGGAAGGGGTCGCGGACGCTGAAGCTCTCGAACCTCGACAAGACGTTCTTCCCCGTCGAGCGGATCACGAAGGGGGACCTGCTCGCGTACTACCGCGCCGTCGCCCCCGTGCTCGTCCCGCACCTGAAGGAGCGCCCCTTCACGATGATCCGCTATCCCGACGGGATCGAGGGGAAGCACTTCTTCCAGAAGGACGCGCCCTCGCACATGCCCGACTGGATCGCACGCCATCGCGCGCTCGTGTCCACGCGCGAGTCGCCGCGCAAGAGGAAGTGGGTCGACTTCGCGCTCGTCAACGACGAGCTCGCGCTGCTCTGGATGGTGAACATGGGCTGCATCGACCTGAACACGTGGTACTCGCGCATCGACAAGCCCGACCGTCCGGACTTCGTCCTCTTCGACCTCGACCCATCGCCCGACGTCGGCTTTCGCGAGACGGTGCAGGTCGCGCTGCTCGTGAAGGCGGCGCTCGACGCGTTCGGGCTCGTCGGCTTCCCGAAGACGTCGAGCGCGGACGGGATGCACGTGCTCGTGCCGATCGAGCGGCGCTACACGTACGACGACACGCGCCGCTTCGCGGAGATCGTCGCGGGCGCGATCGCGCGCACGAATCGCGGCCTCGCGACGACGGAGTGGACGAAGTCGAAGCGCCGCGGCGTCCTGATCGACGCGAACCAGAACGGCGAGGGGAAGACGATCGCGTCGGTCTACTCGGTGCGCCCGCGCCGCGGCGCGCCCGTCTCGACGCCGCTTCGCTGGGAGGAGGTCACCGAGGACCTCGACCCGATGTCGTTCACGATGGACGTCGTGCGGCGCCGGGTCGAGGAGCACGGCGACCTCTTCGAGGGCGTGCTGAAGACGAGGCAGCGCCTCACCGGCGCGCTGGGCTAGACGGCTACTGCCAGCTGGAGCTCGGGCACGTCGCGCGCGAGCACCCGCTCGAGCGCGTCGACGCAGCGCTCGTCGAACTGGCGGCCCGCCTCCTGGCGCAGGAGCTGCACGGCCTTGTCGTGCGACCACGCGCCGCGGTAGACGCGCGGCGAGATGAGCGCGTCGTAGACGTCGCACGCGCCGATGATCCGCGTCTCCAGGTCGAGCTGGTCGCCGTACGCGCCGAACGGGTAGCCCGAGCCGTCGAGACGTTCGTGGTGGTCGCGCACGAGCCGGCGGACGTCGCCGGGGAAGCCGAGGTTCGCGAGCAGCTCATCGCCCCATTCGGAGTGGCGCTTGACGAGCTCGTACTCCTCCTCGGTCAGCGAGCCCGGCTTCTTCAGGATCTCGTCCGGGACCGACAGCTTGCCCATGTCGTGCAGCAAGCCCCCCGCTGCGAGCACGCGCAGCCGCTCGGGCGGAAGGCCGAGCTCCTCGCCGACCTGGACCGAGCGAAGCGCGACGCGGCGGGTGTGCTCCTCGGTGTACGTGTCGCGCTGCGCGAGCAGCTGCGTGAGCGCGCTCACCTGGCCGCCGAGGAAGGCCTCCTCGGCGGCGACCAGCTCGCACGGGCTGAGGTCGCCGAGCAGCGGCCGCGACTGCGTGCCGCGGCGCAGGTCGAGCGCGACCGGGACGCCGATCGCCGCGATCCCGAGCACCTCGAGCCCGTGGCCGATCCACCAGCCGAGGTCCATGTACGTGAGCAGGAGCGAGGCGGCGAGCGCGGCGGCGAGCCAGACGGTTCCGATCACGATGAGCAGATCGGACGCGCGCCGGGTGAGGCGGTAGGTCCGGAAGACGCGCCACCCGACGAGCCCGTAGAGCGCGAGGCCGACGCCGAGCGTGATCCAGGCGGGCGCCGAGCGCGGCTCTGGGACACCCGGGACGGTGTTCGGGAATGCGAGCCCGACGAAGCCGAAGCCGAAGATCCCGACCAGGATCGCCGCGAGCAGGCCGAAGAGCGGCTTCACGGCCTCGGGCCGGCGGAGCACGGGCAGCGTGCAGAGGGCGAGCAGCGCACCGCCGACCGGGATCGTCGCCGCGCCGGAGAACGCCACGACTCCGTAGTCGTCGAAGAGCACCTCGGGCGTCGCGATCCCGTGCAGCACGAGCAGGGCCGCCATCGCCGCGAACGCGATCCCGACCATCATGCTGCGCCCGTCTCCCCGGCGGGCAGCCGCGACCGTCAGCGCCAGCGCGGCAGCGGTCGCGCCGCCGGCGCTCGCCCCCACGAAGAGCAGGTGCGTGACGCCTCCCCACCCGACCTGCTCGGTCGAGAGGTAGTGGAGGAGCGCAGGCGGGAGAACCGCGAGGGCGATCCCCACCGCGAGCACGGGCTCGCGAGTCAACTGCCGCAGCATTCGACTGCGAATCTTCGGCCCGGTCCGGGTTTGCGGCCTCCCCCGTCCGAGGGAAGCCTCTAGCGCAGCCGGCGCGGGTGCCCGAGCGATCCGAGCTCGGAGATGTCGCGCCGGAAGAAGAGCGCGACGGTCCAGTCGGCCACGACCCGGGCTTTCCGGGTGAGCAGGGGGAGCTGGTAGAGGTGGTACGTCCGGGTCGCGAACCAGCCGAGGAAGCCGCGGAAGCGGAGTCCGAAGATCTCCGCGATTCCCTTGTAGCGCCCGAGGGTTGCGCCCTGGCCGATCATGCGGTAGCGGTAGGGCCGTGGCTTCCGCACGAGGTTCCGCGCGAGCCGGCGTGCCTGCCGGAGCGCGTGCTGGCTCGTGGGCGGGTCGGGGCCGGTCGCCGCGGCGTTCGGGACGCGCGCGCAGTCGCCCAGCGCCCAGACGTCCCGCCGGCCCTCGACGCGGAGGTGCTGGTCGACGCGCGCGCGGCCGCGCTCGTCGACGGGGAGCCCGAACGCCTCGACGAGCGGGTGCGGCGCGACTCCCGCGGTCCAGACGAGCGTGTGCGTCGGGATCGTCGTGCCGTCCGAGAGCGTCGCGGACTCGGAGTCGACCGACTCGAGCCGCGTGCCGGTCCTGATCTCGACGCCGCGCCGCTCGAGGAGGTGCGCGGTGTACGCGGCGAGCGACTCCTGCACCTCGGGGAGAATCCGGTCCTGCGCCTCGACGAGCACCCAGCGCTGCGGCGCGTTGCGGAGCCGCGGGTAGTAGCGCAGCGCGTCGCGCACGAGGTCCTGGAGCTCGGCGAGGCCCTCCGTCCCTGCGTAGCCGGCGCCGACGAACACGAAGCCGAGGTGCCGGTGCCGCCGCTCGGGGTCGAGCTCGGCGTCCGCGGCCTCGAGCTCGCGGAGCACGTGGTTTCGCAGCTCGATCGCGTCGGCGAGGTCGTTGAAGCCGCGGCCGTGCTCCGAGAGGCCCGGCACGGGCAGCGTCCGCGTCGTCGCGCCGAGCGCGATCACGAGGTTCCAGTAGCGCACGCCGTACTCGCCGGCGTCCGTCGCGACGACGAGCGTGCGCGTCGACTCGTCGAGCCGAGTCGCGCTGCCGACGATCAGCTCGGCGCGGGGACAGAGCACGCGGAGCGGGACGACGACGTGCCTGGGCTCGAGCGTTCCCGACGCGGCCTCCGCCAGCAGCGGGCGGAAGAGCATGTAGTTCTCGGGGTTCACGATCGTGCACTCCCCGAGGCGTCGGGCGACGACGCTTCCCGCGTAGCCGCCGCCGACGACCAGGAGGCCACCGCGCGCAAGGCGATCGTCGGGCATGGGGCTATGGTCGCAGGGTGACCGCGGTTCGTGTCCGGGGGCTCGACGTCGTCCGCGGCTCGACGCACGCGCTCCGGTCCGTGAGCCTGGAAGTGCCCTCCGGGCGCGTGACGGGCCTCCTCGGGCCGAGCGGCTCCGGCAAGACGACGTTGCTGCGCGCGATCGTCGGGGTGCAGGTCGTGCGGGGTGGGACGGTCGAGGTGCTCGGGCTGCCCGCCGGATCGCCGCCGCTCCGGTCGCGCGTGGGCTACGTGACGCAGGCGCCGTCGGTCTACGGCGACCTGGCCGCGCGCGAGAACCTCGCGTACTTCGCGCGAATCCTCCGCGTCCCGGGCGAGCGCGTCGAGCGCGCGCTCGAGCTCGTCGACCTTTCGCGCAGCTCGCGCCGACCCGTGCGCGAGCTCTCGGGAGGCGAGCAGGCGCGCGTCTCGCTTGCGGTCGCCCTGCTCGGAGAGCCGGAGCTGCTCGTGCTGGACGAGCCCACGGTCGGGCTCGATCCCGTGCTGCGCCGCGACCTCTGGAGCGCGTTCCATCGCCTCGCGGCGGAGGGGGCGACGCTGCTCGTCTCGAGCCACGTGATGGACGAGGCGGAGCGCTGCGACTCGCTCGTGCTGATGCGCGAGGGTCGGGTGGTGGCAGCGGGCGAGCCCGAGGCGCTGCTCGCGCGCACTCGGGCGGAGAACCTGAACGACGCGTTCCTCGTGCTCGTGGAGGGCGCGTGAACGGCCGCGTCGCGCTGGCGACCGCCGAACGCGTGCTTCACCAGCTGCGGCGCGACCGGCGCACGGTCGCGCTCGTCTTCGTCGTGCCGCCGCTCCTGCTCGCGCTCTTCCGCTACGTCTTCGACGGCCAGCCCGAGACGTTCGACCGCGTCGGGGGCCCGCTCGTCGGGATCTTCCCGTTCGTGATGATGTTCGTCGTCACGTCGGTGACGATGCTGCGCGAGCGGACGACGGGCACGCTCGAACGGCTGATGACGCTGCCGCTGTCGAAGCTCGACCTCCTCGCCGGCTACGCGCTGGCGTTTGCGCTCGTGGCTGCGCTCCAGGCCGCCGTCACCTGCGCCGTCGCGTTCGGGCTGCTCGGGCTGGACGTGGAGGGCTCGGTCGTCGTCGTCGCGGCGCTCGCGGTCTGCAACGCGCTGCTCGGGATGGCGCTCGGCCTGTTCGCGAGCGCCTTTGCGCAGTCGGAGTTCCAGGCGGTGCAGTTCATGCCGGCCTTCGTCCTGCCGCAGTTCCTGCTCTGCGGCCTGCTCGTCCCGCGCGAGCGGATGGCGGACGCGCTCGAGTGGGTCTCGTACGCGTTGCCGCTGACGTGGGCCTACGACGGGCTCCGGCGAGCCGTCGAGGGCGGCGACGCCGCGCTCGTCGCCAGGGACGCGGCGATCGTCGTGGGCGTCACGCTCGTCGCGCTCGCCCTCGCGGCCGCCACCCTCCGCCGCCGTACCCCGTAGCCGAGTCCCGAACAAAGAGGCCCGGTGCCAGGCACCGGACCTGTCCGTCTCGCGGCGAAGTCGCTGCAAACGGCCCGGTCATCCGGCCGTTGCGGACCTGGCAGGTGCCTGGCACCGGCCGGGTCTCGTCCGGCCACTGCGCTTCGCTTGGTTCGGGCATGGCCGTTCAGGTCGCGGTGATCGGGTCGGGCGCGGAGCACGAGCAGCGCGCGGAGGAGGTCGGGCGCCTGCTCGCCGAGCGCGGAGCCACCGTCGTCTGCGGCGGCCTCGGGGAGGTGATGGCCGCGGCGGCGCGCGGAGCGAAGTCCGCGGGCGGAACCACGATCGGGATCCTCCCGGGCGAGGCTCGCGCAACCGCGAACGAGTGGATCGACCACGTCGTCGTCACCGGGATCGGTCACGCGCGAAACCTCGCGGTCGTCGCCTCGGGCGACGCGGTGATCGCCGTGGGCGGCCGCTGGGGCACGCTCGCGGAGATCGGTTTCGCCCGGGTGGTGGGGCGGTACGTCGTGATCCTGGAACCCGGCTGGGAGATCGAGGACGTGCCGCGCGCAGCGACGCCCGCCGAGGCGGTCGAGCTCGCGCTCGCGGCCGCGCGCTGATGTTCCGGCCGCGGGAGTACCGCGGCGGGCGGGTCGGGCTCTACGGCTGCTCGCCCGGCTGCCTGCTCGTCTCGCTCGCCGTCTCGATCGTTCTGACGCTCCTGCTGAACGGGTGCATCAGGCTGATCGGCTGAGCGGCCGGGTCAGGCAGGTCGGTCCGCCGTCGCCCTTGCGGGAGAGCTCCTCTCCGGAGTAGACGAGCACGTCGACCCCCGCGGCCTCGAGCCGGCGCCGCGTCTCCGGGTTCCCGTCGAGTGCGAGCGCCCGCCGCGGACCGAGGGCGAGCACGTTGCACGCCATCGTCTCGAACTCGTCGTCGTGGACCTCCACGAACGAGACGCCGCGCTCGTCGAGCAGCTCGACGAGGCGCACCGGCAGCAGCGGCGGGTAGACCACGGCCAGGTCGGCCGCGAGGGGGCTGATCAGCGAGAGCAGGTGCATGACCTCGTCGCGGCCGTGCCAGTGCGGCAGGTCGACGGCCAGGACGTCGACCTCGGGAAGCGCCTCGCGCAACGCCGCGATCCCCGCGTCGTTCGTCCGGTAGCCGCGCCCGACGACGAGCGTCCGGTCGTCGACCCAGAGCATGTCGCCGCCCTCCGCCGTCGCCGGCGCCTCGAGCCGCGCCAGCACGTCGACGCCGGCCGCACGGAGGTCGCGCTCGATGGCGTCGACCTCGACGCGCCGCGACTCCTTGCCCGGCCGGAGCAGCACCGCGCCGCGCTCGGTCACCGCCGCGGGATCGTGGACGTAGACCGCGTCGAGCGCCGAGTCGAGCGGCTCCCCGACGACGACGTCCGCGCCCGCGCCGCGGAGGAGCGCCACGAGCGCCTCGTGCTCCTCGACCATGCGGGCAGGATCCGGCCGCTCGCGCCACCCGAACTCCCGCCAGCGCTCGACCGACCCCGGCCGCCTGACGAGGACGCGGCGAAGCGTCGCGGTCATCGTCACGCGAGCGATCGTAGCCTGCGCTCGAGGTACCGCCGCTCGACCGGGCTCGTGACGAGCTCGAGCGCCCGCCGGTATGCCGCCGCCGCCTCCTCGGCGCGCTCGAGCCGCCGCAGCAGGTCGGCGCGCGTCGCGTGGAAGAGGTGGTACGCCTCGAGCCCCGAGAGCCCGTCGACCTCGTGCAGCCCGGCATCCGGGCCGCGCGCCATCGCCACGGCCACCGCCTTGTTCAACGACACGACCGCAGAGCCCGTCAGCTCCTCCAGCGCCCCGTAGAGCGCCGCGATCTGCTCCCAGCCCGTCTCCTCCGGGGTCTGCGCCTGCGCGTGGAGCGCGGCGATGGCGGCCTGGAGCTGGTACGGCCCCGGCCGCCGGAGCGCCACGGCGCGGTCGAGCACGCGCAGCCCCTCCTCGATCTTCCCCGCGTCCCAGAGCCGCCGGTCCTGGTCCTCGAGCAGGACGAGCTCGCCCTCCGCGCTCACGCGGGCGTCGCGCCGCGAGTCCTGGAGCAGCATCAGCGCGAGCAATCCGCGCGTCTCGGGCTCATCCGGCATCAGCACCGCGAGGAGCTTCGCGAGCCGGATCGCCTCGTCGCAGAGCTCCCGCCGCACGAGCTCCTCGCTCGCCGTCGCCGAGTAGCCCTCGTTGAAGACGAGATAGAGCACGGCCAGGACCGACCGCAGCCGCTCCGGCAGGAGGTGGTCCGGCGGCACGCGGAACGGGATCCCGACCTCCCGGATCCGCCGCTTCGCGCGCACGAGGCGCTGCGCGAGCGTCGGCTCCGGCACGAGGAACGCGCGGGCGATCTCGGGCGTCTGGAGGCCGGCGACCTCGCGCAGCGTCAGGGCGACCTGCGCCTCCGGCGCGAGCGCCGGGTGGCAGCACGTGAAGACGAGGCTCAGCCGTTCGTCGGGGATCGCAGCCACGTCCTCCTCCTCGTCGGTCCTGAGCTCCTCGAGTCGCGCGAGCAGCTCGGTCTTCCGTGCGAGCGTCCGCTCGCGGCGGATCCGGTCGATCGCGCGGTTCCGCGCCGTCGTGACGATCCACGCCGACGGGTTGCGCGGCGTGCCCTCGCGCGGCCAGCGCTCGAGCGCGGTGGCGAACGCGTCCTGGACAGCGTCCTCCGCGAGCTCGAAGTCGCCGAGGGCGCGGATCAGGATCGAGACCGCGCGCCCCCACTCCTCGCGGAAGAGCGCGTCGATCGTCACTCAGCCAGCGGGCGGATCTCCACCGACCCGGTCTCGACGAGCGGCACCCGCTTCGCGAGCTCGATCGCCTGATCGAGGTCGTCGCAGTCGGCGAGGAAGTACCCGCCGATCACCTCCTTCGTCTCGGCGTACGGGCCGTCGGAGACGACAGTGTCGCCGTCGACGACCCGGACCACGCGCGCCTGCTCGGGCCCCTCGAGCTCGAGGCCCTGGGTCTCGAGCCCCTGCTCCCCGAGCCAGGCGAAGAGCGCGTTCCACTTCGGCAGCTCGGCCTCGCGGAGCCGTGCCGCCTCTGCGGGCGCGAGCGTCGACCAGCTCGCGGCCTGGTCGGCGTCGTTGTTGAGCAGCAGTAGGTACTTCACGACGCCTCCTCCTCCTCGTGGGCCGCGCGGAGCTCGACCGCGCCGTGCGAGGCGCCCGGGATCTGCGCCGCGAGCGCGGCGGCCTCGTCCAGGCTGTCGACGTCGAGGACGTAGTAGCCGCCGAGCTGCTCGCGCGTCTCCGCGAAGGGCCCGTCGGTGAGCGCCGTGTCGCTGCCCCGGACGCGCACGGTCGTGGCGGTGCGCGTGGGCGCGAGCTCCGCTCCGTCGACGATCTTTCCCTCGGCCTGCCTCCCGAACGCGCGGTAGCGCTCGTACCACGCCTCCTGCTCCTTCTTCGGGAGCTGCTGCCACACGTTCTCGTCCGACCAGATCAGCGCGAGGACCTTCACGCCGTCGTCTCGACGGGGAAGACGACGATCGGCCGCACCTCGATCGTGCCGTAGCGAGCGGACGGGATCTTCGCCGCCCACTCGAGCGCCTCGTCCTCCGAATCGACGTCGACGAGGTAGTAGCCGCCCAGCGCCTCCTTCGTCTCGGCGAAGGGGCCGTCGGTCGTGGTGACGCCGGCGTCGCGGACCCGGAGCGACCTCGCGGTGCCGACCGGCTGGAGCGCGTCGCCGGCGACGTACTTCCCGGCGGCCTTGAGCGCCTCGGTGTACGCGAAGTACTCGCCCATCACGGTGTTGCGCTCGTCCTCCGGCATGGACTGCCAGACGCTCTCGTCGTCGTAGATCAACAGCATGTACTGCATCTCGTCCTCCTTCGGCTCGTTGTCATCCTCTACGACGAACGGACGGGCCGGTAATCGACAAGGCGCTGGAGGAACGTCAGCGCGCCGTGCTTGTCGAGCGGCTCGTTCAGGTTGCCGCACTTGGGCGACTGCACGCACGAGGGGCAGCCGTCGCTGCACGGGCAGCCCGCGAGCATCCTGGCGGTGTCCTCGACCCAGCCCTCGAACACCTCGAATCCCCGCTCGTTGATCCCGACGCCGCCGGGGTGGCCGTCGTAGACGAAGATCGTCGGCCGGCCCGTCTGCGGGTGGACGTTCGTGGAGAGGCCGCCGATGTCCCAGCGGTCGCACATCGCCCAGAGCGGGAGGATCGCGATCATCGCGTGCTCGGCGGCGTGCAGCGTCCCGAGCAGCCGCGGCTCGCGCTCGAGCCCCTCGAGCTGCTCCGGCTCGGGCAGGTACCAGACGGCCTCCGTCTCGAACTCGGTCATGGGCAGCTCGAGCCGGACGAGGCCGAGCGTGGACTGGTCGCGGATCGACTTGCGCTGGTAGCCGACGACCTGCTCGGTCACGATGACGCGGCCGAACGTCACCTCCAGCCCCAGCCGGCGCTCGGTGCGGAGCGGCTCGGCGATCTCGGTCATCGTCTCCTTCTTCACCTGCGTGTACCAGTCGCCGGAGAACGGCTGCACGAGCGCGTGGCGCGCGGCGAGGTCGAGCTCCTGCACGAGGTACGGCTCGCCGAGGTGCAGGTAGACCGCCCCGTCGTGGACGGTCGAGTACGCGCGCTCGCGCTCGACCAACCCCAGCAGGGCGCCCGTCGCCGTGTCGACGACCGAGAACGAGTCGGGGCTCGTGGAGCGCAGGGGGATGCGTGCGGCGGGGTAGTCCTTGCCGGCCCAGACCCAGCCGCGCGGCGTGTGCTGCAGCTCGGGCAGCTCGGGCGCGCGCTCGAGCGCCGCAGCGCCGAGCGTCGGCCGGTCGGCCTCGTCGAGCGGCGCCTCGAAGGCGGCCGAGAGCACGTGGCCGTCGAGCACGCGCGGGTTCGAGTGGTCGAGGATCGCCGCCTCGACGCGGCGGCCGAGCAGCGTCTCGGGCTCGCGCACGAAGTACTGGTCGAGCGCGTCCTCGCTCGCGACGAGCACGGCGAGCCCGTGCCCGCGCCGACCCGCGCGCCCCCACTGCTGCCGGAGGGATGCGACCGTGCCGGGGAAGCCGACGGAGATCGCGCAGTCGAGCAGACCGATGTCGATCCCGAGCTCGAGCGCGTCGGTGGCGCTGACGCCGAGCAGGTCGCCCTCGACGAGGCGCCGCTCGATCTCGCGGCGCTGCTGCGGCGTGTAGCCGGCGCGGTAGGGAGCGAGGCGGGAGCGCAGCTCGGGGACCCGGTCGGCCGCGAAGCGGTGGATCAGCTCCGCCGCCTTGCGGCTCTTCGCGAAGCAGATCGTGCGCAGGCCGCGCTGCGCGAGTTCTGCGAGCAGGCGGGAGGCGTCGCCGAGCGCGGACGCGCGCACCCCGAGCTCCTCGTCCAGCAGCTCGGGGTTCCAGAGCACGACCGTCCGCTCGGCGCGCGGCGCGCCGTCCTCGGGGACGACGGTCGCCTCGACGCCCAGGAGGCTCTCCGCGAGCTCGGCCGGGTTCGCGATCGTCGCGGACGCGAGCAGGAACTGCGGGTCGGCGCCGTACATCGCCGCCGCGCGGCGGAGGCGGCGCAGGACGTTGCCGACGTGCGAGCCGAAGACCCCGCGGTAGACGTGCGCCTCGTCGACGACGACGTAGCGGAGGTTCTGGAGGACGTCGCCCCAGCGGTCGTGGTGGGGGAGGACGCCGACATGGAGCATGTCGGGGTTCGTCAGGATCAGGTTCGCCCACCTGCGGATCTGCCAGCGGCGGTCGGCCTCCGTGTCGCCGTCGTAGATCGCCGGGCGCACGCGCGGCACCGCGAGCGATTGGAGCGAGCGCAGCTGGTCCTGGGCGAGCGCCTTCGTCGGGTAGAGGTAGAGCGCGCGGTTCTTCGGCTCGCGCGCGAGCGAGTCGAGCACGGGCAGGTTGAACGCGAGCGTCTTCCCGGAGGCGGTCCCGGTCGTGACGATGACGTGCTCGCCGCGTCGCGCAGCGTCCCACGCCTCGCGCTGGTGGGAGAAGAGCGCGTCGTGCGCGAGCCGCTCTCGGACGCGCGGGTCGAGCTCGTCGGGAATCGGCTCGAGCCGAGGACCGCGTGCAGGCTCCGTGCGCGTGAACGCGACCTCCTCGGCTTCGAGCAGGTCGTGCCAGGCTGCGGTCTCGACCGCCACGCCCACATCGTGCCGGTAGCATCGACGGGACCGGGGTGCCTCGCACGAGGCTGAGATCACACCCGTCGAACCTGATCCGGGTCATGCCGGCGAAGGGAGGCAGTTGACACCACGAGCGTTGACGATTGCGACGTCCGACTCGGGCGGCGGGGCGGGCATCCAGGCCGACCTCAAGGCCTTCGCCGCGGCCGGCGTGCACGGCCTGTCGGCGCTCGTCGCGCTGACCGCCCAGAACACGGTCGCGGTCACGGCCGTGCACGAGCTGCCGCCGGGCTTCGTGCGCGAGCAGCTCGAGGCGGTGTGGGACGACATCGGGGTCGACGCAGCCAAGACCGGGATGCTCTTCTCGAAGCCGCTGATCGACGTCGTGGCGGACTTCCTCGAGGAGCACCGCGTCCCGCTCGTGGTCGACCCCGTGCTGGTGGCGAGCTCGGGCGCGAAGCTCCTGCGCGACGACGCGGTGGAGACGCTCGTCGGCAGGCTGTTCCCGCTCGCGACGGTGGTCACGCCGAACCTGAACGAGGCGGTCGCGCTCGTCCGTGCGGAGGGCACGCGCCGCGAGCTCGCGGAACGGCTGCACGAGCTCGGCGCGCCCGCGGTGATCGTCACGGGCGGGCACGGCGCGTCCGCCGTGGACCATCTCTTCGACGGTGCCGGGCACCTCGAGATTCCGGTCGCGCGCCACGACGTTCGCGCGACACACGGCGCCGGCTGCACGCATTCCGCCACGCTCGCCGCCGAGCTCGCGAAGGGTGCGCGCCTCGAGGACGCTGCGCGAACGGCCGCGCGCGTCGCCTCGGACGCCGTCCGCGACGGCCTCGTCGACGTCGGGGCCGGCGAGGGCCCGGTCGACGTCTTCGGCCTGAGAGGAGCGGCATGACCGTCTCGCCCGGCGCCACGCTCGCCGCGATTCGCGAGCGGAAGCCCCTCGTCCATCAGATCACCAACTACGTCGTCATGAACGAGACGGCGAACGCGACGCTCGCGCTCGGCGCGCTGCCCGTCATGGCGCACGCGCGCGAGGAGGTCGAGGAGATGGTCGCGCTCGCCGGCGCGCTCGTGATCAACATCGGCACGCTCTCGCCGCACTGGGTCGACGCGATGCTCGCGGCGGGACGCGCCGCGAACGCGAAGGGGATTCCCGTCGTCGTCGATCCCGTCGGCGCGGGGGCGACGAGCTACCGCACCGAGACGGCCAAGCGCCTGCTCGGGGAGGTCGACGTGACCGTGCTGCGCGGAAACCCGGGCGAGGTGGGCACGCTCGTCGGCGCGGACGCCGAGGTGCGCGGCGTCGAGTCGATCAGCGTCGGCGGCGAGCCGGCCGAGCTCGCGCGCGAGGCCGCGAAGGCGCTCGGGGTCGTCGCGTCCGTGACGGGCCCGGTCGACCACGTCTCCGACGGAGAGACCGTGCTGGCGGTGGCGAACGGCCACGAGCTGCTCGCGGCCGTCACGGGGACGGGCTGCATGTCGACCGCGATCACCGGCTGCTTCCTGGCCGCGAAGCCGGACGCGCCCCTCGAGGCCGCGGCGGAGGCGCTCGCGGCCTTCGGCGTCGCGGGCGAGGACGCCGCAGCCGGCGCGCGCGGGCCGGGCTCGTTCCACGCGGCCCTCTACGACGCGCTCTACGGGCTCGACCCGGCGACGCTGGACGAGCGGGCGCGCGTCTCGTGAGGCTGCACGCGCTCGTCGACGACCTCGCCATCGCGCGCGCCGCGGTCGACGGCGGCGCGACGGTGGTGCAGCTGCGGGTCAAGGACGCGACCACGGACGAGCTCGTCGAGCGCGGCCGCCCGTTCCGGGACCTCGGCGCGACCTTCGTCGTGAACGACGACGTCGAGGCCGCGCTTCGGCTCGGCGCCGACGGCGTCCACCTCGGCCAGGACGACGAAGGCGCCGACCGTGCGGTCGCCGAGGGGCTCCTGCTCGGCCTCTCGGCGTGGGACGTCGGCCAGGCGCTCGCCGCCGAGCGCGCCGGCGCGGGCTACCTCGGCGTGGGCCCCATCTGGTCGACGCCGTCGAAGCCCGATGCCGAGCGCCCGATCGGCCTGGACGGCCTCGCCGGAGTCTCCGACGCCGTCGGGATCCCCGTGGTCGCGATCGGCGGCATCGACGCGACCAACGCAGGCGCGTGCGTCGCCGCCGGGGCCGCTGGAGTCGCTGTCATCCGCGCCGCGAGGGACGCGCGCGCGCTGCGCAAGGCGATCGATGGAGCTCTCGCAGCTCGGTGAGCTCGGGCTCCTGGCGGAGCTCGAGCGGCGCGGGCTCGTGCAGCGGATCGAGAACGACGCCGCGGAGATCGAAGGGCTGATCGTGACGCAGGACGCGCTCGTCGAGGACGTCCACTTCCGCCTCGGATGGATCGCCTGGCGCGATCTCGGCTGGCGCGCCGCCGCCGTCAACATCAGCGACCTGTCCGCGTCCGGCGCGGAGCCGCTCGGGCTGATCGTCACGCTCGCGGCGCCGCCGGACACGCGCGTCGAGGACGTGCTCGAGCTCTACGAGGGGATCGCGGAGACCGGCGTGGCGGTCCTCGGCGGCGACACGTCGCGGGCGGACTCGATCCTCCTCAGCGTGACCGCGCTGGGCCGCTCCGAGCGCGTCCCCGGCCGCGGGGGCGCGCGCCCGGGCGACCTGCTCGTCGTCACAGGCCCGCTCGGAGCCGCCGGCGCGGCCTTCCGGGAGCGACGCTACGTGCGTCCTCCGCTGCGGATCGAGGAGGGCGCGCGCCTCGCGCGCGTCGCGACGGCGATGCTCGACGTCTCGGACGGCCTCGCCCGCGACGCGGGCCACCTCGCGTCGCGGTCGGGCGTGCGCTGCGTGATCGAGCTCGACCGCGTCCCGCTCGCGCCCGGGGCGACGCGGGCCGACCTCGGCTTCGGCGAGGACTTCGAGCTGCTCGCCGCGACCCCGGACCCGCTCGGGTTCACGGTCGTCGGCCGCTGCGAGGAGGGCGAGGGCGTCGAGGGGATCGAGCCCGGCGGCTGGGAGCACTTCCGCTAGTACTTAGAGGCGGCCTGCGAGCGCGGCGAGGCGGAGCGCCGGTACCTTCCAGATCGCCTCGAGCACGATCGCCTTCGACATCTTCGAGCCGCCCTCCTCGCGGTCGACGAACGTGATCGGCACCTCGACGACGCGGAAGCCCTTGCGCAGCGTGCGGTACGTCCCCTCGATCTGGAACGCGTACCCCCTCGACTCGATCGCGTCCAGGTCGATCGTCTCCAGCACCGCGCGCCGGTAGCACTTGAAGCCGCCCGTCAGGTCGCGCAGCCGCGTCTGGAGCCAGAGCTGCGCGTACACGCAGCCGCCCCGCGAGATGAACCGTCGGAGCAGCCCCCAGTTCGGGATGCGCCCGCCCGGCACGTAGCGCGACCCGAGCACGAGGTCCGCTCCGTTCTCGGCCGCCGCGATCAGCCGCGGCACGTCCCGCGGGTCGTGCGAGAAGTCGCAGTCCATCTCCAGCACGAGCTCGGCGCCGTCCGCGAGCGCGCGGCGGAAGCCGGCGAGGTACGCCGGTCCGAGCCCCTCCTTCTCCGCGCGGTGCAGCACCGCGACCTGCTCCAGCTCCTCCGCGAGCCGGTCGGCGACCTCGCCGGTCCCGTCGGGCGAGCTGTCGTCGACCACGAGCACGTGCACGCCCTCCGCGACGAGAGCGCGCACCATCCGCTCGACGTTCTCGCGCTCGTTGTAGGTCGGGAGACAGACGGTCGCCTGCACGCGCCTATGATCGCTGCCAGTGGCGAAGACGCTCCCGAGGAACCAGGAGGTGGCCGAGCAGCTCGAGCTGCTGGCCGACCTCCTCGAGCTCGAGGGAGAGGCCTCGTTCCGCGTGATCGCCTACCGTCGCGCAGCCACGCGCGTCCGCGAGACCCCCGGAGCCGTCGCGCAGCTCGCGCTCGACGGGAAGGCGAAGGACCTCCCGGGGATCGGCAAGACGATCGAGGAGAAGATCGTGCAGATCGTCGACGACGGCGAGATGCACGCGTTGACCAAGCGGAAGGCGAGCGTCCCGCCGGAGGTCGTCACCTTCATGCGGCTGCCGGGTCTCGGCCCGAAGTCGGCGGCGAAGATCTGGAAAGAGCTCGGGATCACGACGGTCGCCGATCTCCGGACCGCGGCCGAGGCCGAGCGCCTCCGCACGCTGTCGGGGTTCGGCGCGCGCACCGAGGAGCGCATCCTCGCCGCGCTGAAGCAGGAGCAGACGCTCGAGCCCGTGCGACCGCTGCTCGGCGCCGGCCTCGCGCCGGTGCTGGCGGTGGTGGAGGCCCTGCGCGAGCACTCCGCGGCCGACCTCGTCTCCGAGGCGGGCAGCGTGCGGCGCCGCAAGGAGACGTTCCGCGACCTGGACGTGATCGCGACCGCGCAGGACCCACGCGCGCTGACCGACCACTTCGTCGCGCTCCCATGGGTCTCGGAGGTCGCCGCGCACGGCGACACGAAGGCGACGGTCGTCTCGCACGACGCGCTCCGCTTCGACCTCCGGGTCGTACCGCCGGAGTCCTTCGGGAACCTCCTCCAGCACTTCACGGGCTCGAAGGACCACAACGTCGCGCTCCGCGAGGCGGCCGTGAAACGGGGGCTCTCGATCTCCGAGTACGGCGTCAAGACGGTCGACACGGGCGAGGTCTTCACGACGCGGGACGAGGCCGAGCTGTACGAGTTCCTCGGCTATCAGTTCGTCCCGCCGGAGCTCCGCGAGAACCTCGGCGAGCTCGACGCGGCGCGCAAGGGCGAGCTGCCCACGCTCGTCGAGTCGAAGCACGTGCGCGGCGACCTGCACCTGCACTCGACGTGGTCCTCGGACGGGAAGAACACGATCGAGGAGATGGCGCGCCGGTGCATCGACCGCGGCTACCAGTACATGGCGATCACCGACCACTCCCACTACCTGCGCGAGGAGCGGCTCGAGGCCCAGTGGCGCGAGGTCGAGGCGCTGAACGAGCGGCTGGCGCCGTTCCGGATCCTGCGCGGAATCGAGGCGAACATCCGCGCGAACGGCGAGGTCGACGTCGCCGAGGATCTGCTCGCGCAGCTCGACTGGGTAGTCGCGTCGCTGCACCAGGCGTTCGACAAGAGCCCGACCGAGCGCCTCGTCAGCGCGATGGAGCACCCGCGCGTGCATTGCATCGGCCATCCGACGACGCGGAAGATCAACAAGCGCGGCCCGGCCGACATCGACCTCGAGCGCGTGATCGAGAAGGCGCTCGAGACGGGGACGTTCCTGGAGCTGAACTCGCAGCCCGACCGGCTCGACCTGCGCGACGTGAACGCGCGCCGCGCGGGCGAGGCGGGCCTGAAGGTGCCCGTGAACACGGACGCGCATCAGCTCAGCGCGCTCGACTGGATGGAGGTCGGGATCGCGCAGGCGCGGCGCGGGTGGCTGACGAAGGACCACGTGCTGAACACGCGCACGTGGAAGCAGATCGAGAAGCTGAAGAAGAGCTAGAGCGTCCGGAGCAGCTCGAGCAGCTCCGCCGGCGAGCCGACGACGATGTCAGCCTCCGCGATCCCGCGCGGGCTCTCGTCCGACACGACGCCGACGCGGATGCCCCACTCCAGGTCGTCGAGCGCTCGGAACGCGTCGAGGTCGGTCGAGTCGTCGCCCGCGTAGAGCGCCCGTGTGACCCCGCGCCCGCCGAGCAGCGCGCGGACGGCGGTCCCCTTGTTCGTCTCGAGCGGGGGGCGCACCTCGAGCACCATGCGCCCGAATCGCGGGACGAGGCCGGCGTTCCGCGCCCGCTCCGCCGTCTCGAGCAGGTACGCCTCCGCCGCCTCGGGGTCCTCAGCCGTGCGGTAGTGGAACGAGAGCGTCAGGCCCTTGTCTTCGACCGGCCAGGCGACCGTCTCGGCGAACGCGCGGATGCGCTCACGCCACTGCGGCGCCTCCGGGTCGAGCTCCAGTCCGTGCTCGCCGACGTAGACGAGCTCGTCGAGCCCGACGATCCGGCACGCATCGCTCCCCGTGCGGCCGCTGACGCAGGCGACGA
This sequence comes from Thermoleophilia bacterium, assembly GCA_025929895.1. Classification (GTDB taxonomy): domain Bacteria; phylum Actinomycetota; class Thermoleophilia; order Gaiellales; family Gaiellaceae; genus JACCTU01. The sequence continues at coordinate 5,301 of JAICPI010000005.1, read as the reverse complement.
GCGCGTAGGCATCCGCGAGGCGGCGCAGCTCCCCGCGCGTCTCGTCGGGCACGCGCGCGTCCTCGGGCCGGTCGACGATCGGCGCGAGCACGCCGTCGACGTCGAGCAGGATCGCCGCGCGTCGCGGCTCGTCGCGCAGGCGCCCGAGCAGCTCGTCCGGCTCCACGCGCCTACGATACGCGGGTGAGGCTCGTGCTGATCGGCGTCGCCGCGGGCTTCATGGGCGGGCTCTTCGGCGTCGGCGGCGGGATCGTCGTCGTGCCCCTGCTCCTCCTGCTCTGTGCGTACACGCCGCACGTCGCGACGGCGACGTCGCTCGCGGCGATCGGGATCACGGCGCTCGCGGGGGCGATCACGTTCGCGATCGCAGGCGAGGTCGACTTCGCGCACGCGGCGCTCGTCGGCTTTCCGGCCGCGCTGGGGGCGGCGGTCGGCGCGACGGTGCAGCAGCGGATCCGCGCACGGGAGCTCTCCTTCCTGTTCGCCGGGTTCGTCGCCGCGGTGGGCGTCTGGATGCTCCTGTGACGGTCACGCTCGCGATCCTGCTGGGGCTCGCAGCCGGCCTCGTCGCCGGCACTTTCGGCGTCGGCGGAGGGATCCTGTTCGTGCCGACGCTCGTCGCGCTCGGGCTGGGCCAGGTGGAGGCGCAGGCGACGTCGCTCGCCGCGATCCTGCCGACGGTCGCAGCGGGGACGTGGCGCCAGCGCTCGTACGGCAACGTCCGCTGGCGCGCGGCGCTCTGGCTCGGCGTCGCCTCGATCGTCGGCGTGCAGCTCGGCGCGGTCCTCGCCCTCTCGCTGCGCGAGGACGTGCTCCGGCGGCTGTTCGGCGTGCTGCTCCTGGTGGTGGCGGCGCAAATCGCCTGGCGGGCACGCTCCCGATAAGCCATCCTTAGCGCGTGGCCGACTCCAAGGACATCTGGATCCCGCTCGTCGACGAGCCGATCGGCGCGATCGTCGAACGCATTCAGCGGGACGACCCCGAGCTCGCCGCGCTCGTCGAGTCGCCGCGGCGCGTCCTCGCGTTCCGCACGTTCGCGTACATCCGCGTCGGCCTCGTCCTCGGGCAGCTGCTGTTCGAGGAGGACCTGCCGCCCTACGACGGCTCGGAGACGTGGGTCGATCTCCTCCTGCGCAACCCGAAGCACGCGTCGGCGCTCCAGCGGGAGGTGCGCGCGGTCGCGAACGAGATCGCCGCCGACCCGACCTACGCCGACGACGAGCCGCTCGGACCGGACGACGAGACCCGCGCGCGCTTCCGCGAGTTCGCGCGCAAGCAGCTCGGCGACTAACCGATCCGGCTGATCGCCAGGATCGCGAGAAAGCCCGCGACGGTGACCGCGATCCGGCGCCCGGACGGGTGCTCGTGCGCGTGTGGGAGCAGGTCGGTCGCGCCCATGGCGAGGAAGAACCCGGCGTAGAGCGCGAGCACGCTCCCGAGCGACTCCTCCGTGACGTCGAGCGCGGCACCGGTCACGGCTCCGAGCAGGGGCGCGACGGCGACGACGGCGAGCCACGTGAGCGCGCGCCGGCGCGTGCCCTCCTGGTGCAGGACGAACGCGACCGCGTTCAGCCCGTCCGCGAAGTCGTGCGCGATCACGGCGAGGAAGACGAAGAGCCCGGTCGCGACGTCGAGGCTGAACGCGAGCCCGATGCCGAGCCCGTCGACGAACGTGTGCACTGCGAGCGCGCCGGCGCCGAGCGCCCCGACGTGGTGGTGGGCGCGCGCCTCCTCGGGCGCGTCGCGATGGTGCAGCACGAGCAGGCGCTCCCCCACGAAGAACGCGAGGAAGCCGAGCCCGACGAGCACGCCGACCCGCTGGGGGGAGTCGAGGATCTCGATCGCCTCGGGCAGCACGTGGAAGAGCGCGACCGCGACGACGACGCCGCCGGTGAGCGCGATCGCGGTGGTCAGGTCCCGGCTCAGGCGGAGCGCGGCGAGCCCGCCGCCGAACGTCGCGGCGACCGTGGCGAGGGCGAACGGGAGGGCGATCCAGGTCACGCGGCGATTCTGACGCGTCGGGCGACGGCGTCAGGGCGTCGGCGACCTGTGAGAGAATCGTTCGCTTCGTGGGGAAGCGACTCTCGATCGTCCTGGCCGTGCTCCCGCTCGCGCTCGCGCCCGGGCTCGCGGACGCGGAGACCTCCGCGCGGGACGGGGGCGCGACCTCGCAGGCGTACGCGCTCAAGGTGATCGCTCCCGGCCAGCCCGGCGTCGCCACGACCGCGGTCGCGGCGCCGAGCGACGCGGTCTCCTTCGGCAACGCCGGCGCCTATCCGAGCTCCGACGTGGTCTCGTGGGGTCCGTCCGTCGCGTCGGCCTCCGCCGCCGCAGGCCAGAGCGCGACCGCGAGCGCCTCGGCCGAGGTGAGCTCGCTGACGCTGTTCGGCGGCGAGGTGACGGCGACCTCGGTGCGCGGCGCCGTGCAGGCGCGCGCGAACGCGACGGAGACGACCGGTGCGTTCGACGGGGCGACGGTCGGCAGCCTCTCGGTCCTCGGCCAGCCGGTCGGGATCGCGCCGAACGCGCGCGTCGCGCTCGGGGACTGGGGCTACGCGATCGTGCTCGCGCAGGGAACCGCTCCGACGGACACGTCCTTCCGCGGCAACGTGACCGCGCTCGACATCCACCTGACCGTCGACCACGGGGGGCTGCCGGCAGGGACGCAGATCCTCGTCGGGTACGCCGAGGCGGCCGTGACCGCGCCCGAGCCGGGCCAGACCACCACGGGCGAGACCACGCCGGTGCCCCCGCGGCCGAAGCCGTCGCGCGGAGCGAAGGTCGTGCCGCCCGAGCCGAACGGCATTCCACCCGTCGTTCGCCGGCCCCCGGTCGGGATCAAGCCGAAGCTGACGCGCAGCCGCTACGTCTTCCCGGTCTACGGCCCGTCGTCGTTCACGAACACGTTCAGTGCGCCTCGCGCCTCGACGGGATGGCATCACGGCGAGGACATCTTCGCGCCGCTCGGCGCGCCGATCCTGGCGATCACCGACGGCACGGTCTTCTCGGTCGGCTGGAACGACGTCGGCGGGTACCGGCTCTGGCTCCGCGACCGCCAGGGGAACCAGTTCTACTACGCGCACCTGTCCGCGTTCTCGCCGCTCGCCGTCGAGGGCGCGGTCGTGAAGGCGGGCGACGTGGTCGGGTTCATGGGGAACTCGGGCGACGCTGCGGGCACGCCCTACCACCTCCACTTCGAGATCCATCCCGTCGGGATGCTCCACATGGGCTACGACGGGGTGGTCTCCGCCTACCCGTACCTGATCGCGTGGCGGCGCGTGCAGGACATCAACTTCCCCGACGGCACCGGCTGGGCCCCCGCGCCCGCCGCCGGCGCGACCGCGCCGCGGCCCGGCGCGATCCTGCTCCAGGTCTCCGACATCTCGACCGCGAGCGGGCTCAGGCCGGGGTCGGTCGCGCGCGCGTTCGTCGCGCCGGCGTCGGCCGAGGGCGACGGCGCGCTGGTCCGCGCGTTCGCGCCGCCGCCTGCTGCGCAGGACGGCGGGCGCGAAAGCTCGAGTCCGTAGGCAGTCGGGCGCTACGCGCCCGTGTTGTTGCCCTGGTAGGTGAAGTCCTCGTCCCCGCCGCCGAGCAGGCTCTTCAGCCACTCGCGCGTGGCCGGGCCCGTGACCGGGTTGAAGAGGATGCCGATCGCGACCCCGACCAGCAGGAGGAACGAGTTCCGGCCGGAGTGGTCCTGCTTGCCCTGGAGCCGGCCGGCCGCCTTGCGCAGGTCGTCGACCGCCCGGCGCAGGTTGTCCTGGATGTCCTCGTCCGAGGCGACGCGCGTCGCCAGCGGCACCATCCCGCGCGGGCCCATCAGCTCGGTGTAGATCTCGCGGGCTGCGTCGAACGCGTCGCGGACGTTCTTGCGGATCTCCTCGTCCTTGACCGCGCGCTCGACGTAGGGCCGGAGGTTGTCCGCCCTGTCGCTGATCCGATCCTTCGTCTTCGCCATGCGTTTCGCCTTTCGCTCGCTTGCCGTGCCGTTCTCCCCCCGGCCGTACCAGCCTAATCCTCGACCCTCAACCCGCGCGCAGCGCGGCGCTCCGTGCCGGCGGCCCGCCCGACGCGCGCCCTGCCGCGGCCGTCGAGCGCCGCCGCGAGCACGTCGGTGACCTCGTCCGCGAAGAGGAACTCGAGCGCGTCGCGTGTCTCCGGCGGGAGCTCGTCGAGGTCGTGCTCGTTCTCGTGCGGCAGGATCACGCGCTTGAGGCCCGCCCGCTGCGCGGCGAGCGCCTTCTCGCGGACGCCGCCGATCGGGAGCACCTGGCCGGTCAGCGTCACCTCTCCGGTCATCCCGACGTCGTCGGCGACGGGCCGGCCGCTGATGCGCGACACGATCGCGGTCGCCATCGCGACGCCGGCCGACGGACCGTCCTTCGGCACCGCTCCGGCCGGGACGTGGATGTGCATGTCGTGCGTCGCGAACCAGCCGGCGTCGAGCCCGAGGTCGGCCGCGTTCGAACGTGCCCACGAGAACGCGGCCTGCGCGGACTCCTGCATCACCTCGGAGAGCTGGCCGGTCAGGCGCAGGCGCCCCTTCCCGTCGTACGCGCTCGCCTCGATGAAGAGGATCTCCCCGCCCGCGGGCGTCCACGCGAGCCCCGTCGCCACCCCGGGCTCGGACGTGCGCCTGCGGACCTCGTGCGAGAAGCGGCGCGGCCCCAGCCACTCGCGCACGCGGGCCTCGTCGATCTTCGGCTTCGTCGCCTCCCCCTTCGCGATCTGCGTCGCGGCCTTGCGGAAGAGCGCGGCCAACTGGCGCTCGAGGTTCCGGACGCCCGCCTCGCGCGTGTACTCGCGGATCACGAGCCGCACCGCCTTGTCGTGCAGCGTGACGCGCGACGCGGTCAGCCCGTGCTCGCGGAGCTGCTTCGGGATCAGGTACTTGCGCGCGATCCCGAACTTCTCTTCCTCGCTGTAGCCCGAGAGGTGGATCACGTCCATCCGGTCGAGCAGCGGCGAGGGGATGGTGTCGGTCGTGTTCGCGGTGCAGATGAACAGCACCTTCGAGAGGTCGAACGGGAGGTCGAGATAGTGGTCGCGGAAGGAGACGTGCTGCTCGGGGTCGAGCACCTCGAGCATCGCGCTGGCCGGGTCGCCGCGGAAGTCGGTGCCCATCTTGTCGATCTCGTCGATCAGGAAGAGGGGGTTCTTCGACTCGGCGTCGCGGAGCGCGCGGTTGATCGTGCCGGGCATCGCGCCGTTGTACGTGCGGGGGTGGCCGCGGATCTCGGACTCGTCGCGGACGCCGCCGACGGAGATGCGCGTGAACGTGCGGCCGACGGTGCGCGCGAT
>JAICPI010000084.1 GCA_025929895.1 Thermoleophilia bacterium | reverse complement strand
GGCTCTCGACCGCGTGCGTCAGCGAGAGCGCGGCGCGGACCGCGCGCTCGGCATCGTCGTCGCGCGCGACAGGAGCGCCGAAGACGGCCATGACCGCGTCGCCGATGAACTTCTCGAGGGTTCCGCCGTAGAGCTCGATCAGCTCGCGAACCGACGCGAAGTACGAGCGCTGGACGGTCGCGACGTCCTCGGGGTCGAGCCGCTCCGAGAGCGACGTGAAGCCGACGACGTCGGCGAAGAGGACGGTGACGACGCGACGTTCGAGCCGGTCCTCCACCCGTCAAGCGTACGGCGAACGCGGCGCCGCCCCAAGGTCCCGGCGGCTGCGTCGAGGGGTCCGGCCGCCCCGCGGAGCGCTCGGAGCGCCTGGACCGGCTCCTCGAGACCCCCTGGCTGTTCTCGGTCAGCTCGTAGACGTTGCACGCCGCCGCCGGGGCAAGCTTGCGCTTCTGGACGACGCCGACAGGACAGTCCGCTTGGGTTCGCCCGTGCCGTTGCAGAACCGCATCACACCGCTCAGCGAGCTCGTCGCCGACCCTGCGCGGGGCCTGGTCTACGGGAACCGCGGCTGCCTCCACGACGTGACCGGGCGCATCCGCCGCCGCTACAACGGCAAGCGCTGGATTGCCTGCCGGCTCGAGTTTCGCGACTGGCAGCGCGGACCATTGATGCAGCCCGGCACGTTCACCGAGCTGTTCTTTCTCGATGAAGCGACCGCGTTCGCCGCCGGGCACCGGCCTTGCGCGCTCTGTCGGCGGGAGGACTACGTTCGGTTCCTCGCGATCTGGGGCGAGCTTCATCGTGGGCAAGATCGGGCCGACGCGGTCGACGCGCAGCTCCACGCCGAGCGCGTGGACGCCGACACGCGCCGGCAACTCCATCACGAGGCGGCGTTCGACGACCTTCCCGACGGTGCGTTCGTCCTCGAGGACGGGAGGGCGTGCCTCGTTCTCGGGGGTGAGCTGCTTCGCTGGTCTCCGGCCGGTTACGTCGACCGTAGCCGCCGGCCGGCTGGGCAGCGTGCGCTCGTGATCACGCCACCGTCGCTCGTCGGGGTCCTTCGCGCCGGCTGGCAGCCGGTGGTTCCGCTGCTGCATCCGTCCGCGCTCGGGTGAGCGATCTGCCGTCGCTCAGGAGCCGACGAAGACAGCGAGCCTCGTCACCGAGACGCTGCGAAGATCAGCTCCTCTTTGGACGCGCCCCCTTCGCCTGCGCCGCACCGACCTCGAGCACATGTCCGAGCGTCGAGCCTTCGAGTTGCTTCAACGTGCCCACGACCTTCCTGAGCTTCGTGCCGAGCTCGCGGTCGTGCTGCGCGACGCGCGCCACGAGCGCCGTGAGGTGCTCGACGGTCTTCGCGTCGATCGGCTTCTCGAGCAGCTCGACGTGGCTGAACTCGTAGTCGGCGAGCGGCGTGAGCGCGCGAACGGCCGCCGCAAACGCCTCGTCGTCCTCGGCGAGGATCTTCCCGCCGCGCGCGGCGTTCTCGGCGATCAGCTCGTCCAGCACGCTGCCGTACCGCGACCCCGCCAGAGCCCGCGACCGGAACCGCCGGAGCTCTCGCTCGAGGTGGCGGAACTCCCTGTCGAGGACGGGAGGGATCGGAGGGAGCCTCGGCTTCTCCGGCCACAGCCTGTCGAAGATGGCGCGGATGATCGCACGCGCGACGCAGGTGCAGACCGTCTCCAGGTTGAGGGCGCCGAACACGGCATTGATGTCGTTCGCGTCCGTGAACGGCGTGCCGTTGTTGAACGTCCCGCCCGCGTACAGGAGGCCGACGACCGGTCGTGTGCCGATCAGCTGGCCGGCAGCCTGGTCGAAGATGAGCGAGCCCGAGTCGCCGGGCGAGCTGAAGACGTTACCGTCGGTCGAGCTGATTCGAAACGCGTTCTGGATCTGCGAGATGCGCGTCCTGTTTCGGTAGGTGCAACTGAAGGTCATGCCGACGCTCGTGATCCGACCATTGGCGGTGAGGCGTGTGGTGCGGCCGCGCTTCTGCACGTTCATGTTCAACGCGGGCGCGCGAAGCTCGTAGATCGCCGGGCCGATCTGGAGGACGTCGTGGTCGATGTCGACTCCGGCGTCGATGGAGCCGATCGCGGCGTCGACCACCGAAGTCGGGATCACCGTCCCCGCCGGCGGAGGGTTGGCCACCGTGTTCACGGCGATGTGGCGCTTGAGCGCGCCGATGACGTCGCCGGGCAGGACACCACCGTCGAGACGCCCGGGCTGAACGACCCGCCGCAGGGCCGGCATTGTGTCGAGGTTCGAGATGACGTGGTTGTTCGACAGGAGCACGATCGTGTCGTCCGAGTCGTCGCAGGCCCACCCTCCGAGGGTGCCGGCACTGACGCTCGCCTCCGGCCCGATGCTGCTGCCCCCCTGCACGGGCCGGTACCGCGTTGTGTCCTGCTGCGCGTCGGGGATCGTCGTCTCGATGACGTCGGTCCTGACCAGCACGCCTTCGTAGCCGGGCACGCGATCCGGAACGACCCGCAGCGCGTTCAGCTCTGCCTCGGGAATCTTCCGGTCGACGAAGACCTGGACGACGATCTCGTCGGTGGTCTTCCCCTCGCGCTCGCGAAAGCCGGTTGCGATGCCGATCACGTTCGGATAGCCGAGGAGGTCGTCCTGATTGAGCTCCTGAGCGTGGCGGACGAGGGTTTCACGGCTTGGTCTGGGCATTGGCCTACTCCTTCACCTCTCGGCGCGGGGGTTGCGCCTCGGCTGGTCGGCTGTCGGGCACGAGGACGAAGTCCACGTCGACGAGCTCGCGAATCGCTCGCTCGAGCTCGGCATCGCCTGGGCCGGTGACAAAGATCTCGACGACAGGCTCGGAGTCACGGAGACCGACGCCGGTTCCGATCACGCCTGGCAGAGCGTGGAGACGCTGCCGGGAACGTTCGAGCGCGGTCAGGAGCTCCGTCGGGTCGCGCGTCAAGCGTGCCACCGGCTCTCCACTCGTTGGGCGAGGAGCGCGCGCCGCAGGCACGAGCTGGAGCCGACCATTGAGTCCCCCGGACTCTCGAACCGAGCCGCGACCCTAGTCCTGCCCGGCTTCGGCGTCAAGCTCTCGTGGGGATCGCTACGCCGCGGCGCGCGAGCGACCGACGAACGAGAGCACGCGGAAGCATCGCTCCAGCGTTTGCTCCTCGCCCTCGTAGCGCAGGAGGCGCTTCTTCACCGCTTCGCGCGGCTCGAGCTCGCCGGCACAGAGGAAGAAGAACGTCTCCTTGTCGGTCGTAACGACCAGGTCGGCGTCGTCCGCGGCGCCGCAGGACGGCTCGAGGACACCGTCGACGATCCTCGCCGTGAAGACGTCGCCGTCGACGTCGAGGACGTACGTCTCCGTCAGCCCCTCGGCGGCATGCGGGTCGAAGATCGCCCGGAACGCGTTCAGGCCCCAGTCCTCGTAGAGCTCGTCCTCCGGCTTCGGCGGGCCGAGGGAGCGCGCGCCCCAGCGGGCCAGCGCGTAGACCGGCTCCTCGAGCCCCTGGCCGTACTCCGTCAGCTCGTAGACATTGCACGCCGCCGGCGGTGGGAGCTTGCGCTTCTGCACGACGCCGCCCGCCTCCAGGTCGCGGAGCCGCGAGGAGAGGATGTTCGAGGGGATTCCGTGCAGGCCGTGCTCGATGTCCGTGTAGCGCTTCGGGCCGCGGAGGAGCTCCCGGACGATCAGGAGCGACCAGCGCTCGCCCACCAGCGAGAGGGCGTGGACGACCGGGCAGTACTGGTCGAGCCGCTTGGCCACGGGCCCATCCTACCCCAAAAGCTTTTAACCGGCAAGGGGAAGATTGCTTTTAGCAAGTGCGTCCTGTAGGTTGGCAAGCCTCAAACCGACCGGAAAGGACGCTCGAAAAATGATCGCTTCCGCACGACGCAAGTGGTTTGCTCTCGCTCTCCTCCTCGGCGTCCAGTTCATGGTCGTGCTCGACATCGCGATCGTGAACGTCGCCCTCCCCTCCATCCAGACCGACCTCGGGTTCTCGCAGGAGGACCTCCAGTGGGTCGTCTCCGCCTACGCGCTCCTCTTCGGCGGCTTCCTGCTGCTCGGCGGGCGGGTCGCGGACCTGCTGGGGCGCCGGCGGATCTTCATCGCAGGCCTGATCGTCTTCACCGGGGCCTCGCTCCTCTCCGGATTCGCCTGGAGCGACACCGCCCTGATCGCCGCCCGCGCGCTGCAGGGGCTCGGCGCGGCGCTGATCACCCCCGCGGCGCTCTCGATCCTCACGACCACGTTCGCCGAAGGCAAGGAGCGGAACGCCGCGCTCGGCGCCTGGGGCGCCGTCGGCGCGTTCGGCGCGGTCGCCGGCGTGCTGCTCGGCGGCGTGCTCACCGACGCGCTCAGCTGGGAGTGGATCTTCTACGTCAACGTGCCGGTCGGGCTCCTCGGCCTCGCGCTGACGCCGGTCTTCCTGAACGAGAGTCGCGACGCGCGCGTGAAGAGCTTCGACGTGCCGGGCGCCGCGCTCGTCACGGGCGGGCTCGTCGCGCTCGTCTACGCGATCACCCAGGCGAACGACTACGGCTGGGGCTCGCTCGAGACGGCCGGCCTGTTCGGCGGCGCGATCGTGCTGCTCGCCGGGTTCATCGCCTGGGAGGCACGCACGCCCGAGCCGCTGATGCCGTTCTCGATCTTCCGGCTGCGCACGGTCGTCGGCGCGAACGTCGCCGGGCTGATCCTCGGCACGGCGCTGTTCGCGATGTTCCTCGTGCTCACCCTGTACATGCAGCAGGTGCTCGGCTACTCGGCGATGAAGACCGGCGTCGCGTACCTCGCGGTCGCGGGCACCGCGATCGTCTGGTCGGGACTCGCCGCGCAGCTCGTCACCAAGGTCGGCGTCAAGCCGGTGCTCGTGGCCGGGATGTCGTTCCTGTCGATCGGGCTGATCTACTTCACGCAGGTCTCGACCGGCGGCTCGTACCTCGGCGACCTCCTGCCAGGGTTCCTCCTGATCTCGATCGGGATGGGCTTCTCGTTCGTGCCGATCTCGATCGCCGCGCTCGCCGGCGTCAAGCCGGCCGAGGCGGGGCTCGCTTCCGGCCTGATCAACACCTCACAGCAGATCGGCGGCGCGCTCGGTATCGCAGTGCTGTCCGCCGTGGCGGCGTCGGCGACGGAGGATTCCCTCGCCTCCGGCGACGCCGTCCCCGCCGCGATGACCGATGGCTTCCAGGCCGCCTTCATCGGTGCCGCGGCGATCGCGCTCGTCGGGGTCCTCGTCGCTCTCCTGGTGGTGCGGCGCGAGGACCTCGTCGACGCCCCGGTCGAGGCCGTCGCCCTCCCCGAGCCGGCCTGAGCAACCGGAAGTCCGACAGGGACCGGGTCGGCGACGACGCGCCGCACACGCCGCCGCCGACCCCGTCCCGCGCTCCGGGGCGCCTCCCTCCCCTGCGAGGCGCAACCAACCGTCGTACCCGCTGCACCGACGAACGTCAACGATTTTCGGCCCAAGCGGGAGCCGAGTTCGCGCCGGGGCGAACGTCGTTCGCCGCCCCGCGAGATTGACGGGGTGCCGAATCTGGCTTACGTGAGAAGTAACGGCGGCAATCTGTGCAGGCATTCGGGGAGAATCTGCGGCGGCTCCTAGGCGTTCACGACCTGCGTGCGCGCGAGGCCGCGCGCATGATCGGCGTCTCGCCCCAGTCGCTCTCGGAGTGGATGCGCGGCCATCGCCAGCCGAACCTTCAAATGCTCCTGCGGGTGGCGTCGTTCCTCGAGATCAACAGCGAGCGGCTCGTGCGCGTGCCGTTCCGCGAGCTGCTCCGCTACGAGTTGGCCGACCAGCGGCGGTTCGACAAGGTCGAGACGAAGATCCGCAGAGAGCGGGAACGGCCGCGACGCACGGCCTGAGGCCGCGCTCGAGCGTTCTAGGATCGGGCTCCCCTAGGAGGCTTGTTGCAAGTCGTCCGACTCTCACGCGAGGCCTGGATCGGCGTGGGCTCGTTCGCGCTCGCGACGGCCGCGATGGCCGTCGACCACCTCGTCGGGACCGAGCCGGACGCCGGCGACTCGTTCCCCGTCGACCCCGCGGCCTTCTTCATCAGCGTCGGGATGTGCGCGGTCCTCGCCGTCTTCCTGTTCGCCTGGGTCGTGCCTCGGTCGAGGGCGCGCGTGGACCGGGAACGGGCCGCCGGGCAGGCGGCCGCGTGCAGCTGGCTCGCCGTCGTGCCAGGGATCGCGGTCCTGTGGCTCGGCGTCCCGTTCGTGCTGGCGGGCGGCGGCGTCGCGCTCGGGCTGCTCGCGCGCAGGAGCGAACGCCCCCGGCTCGCGACCGCTGCGATCGTGGTCGGCGCGCTCGTGCTCGCGCTCGGCGCCGTCGGATCTGCCGTTGCGCTCCTTCGAAGCGGCTCGATCTGACGCTCCGGTTCTCCACGGCCTGTGGATTCTGTGGACAGTCCTGTGCGATCCTCCAGGAGCCCAGTGTCCCGTCTCGATGAAGAGAAGCTCGAACTCCTGCGCCGCTGGGGGGAGGGGCTCCAGCACGACACCCGTGAGGAGCTCCGCGCGGCCGGTCGCGCGATCCTGCTCCTGATCGAGGAGATCGAGCATCTGCACGTCGACCTCTGGAGCGAGCGCTCGCCCGCGGCGGCGGAGCCGGAGCTGCCCTCGAGCCTGCTCGCCCGGCTCGGGCAGTTCGGGCGCCGGACCGGCGGCGAGGCGACGAGCTAGCCGAATCTCGCTGCGAGCGGAAATCCGGCAGGCGCCTCCGTTACTCGAGATTCCGCGCGGGTAGCTGCACCGAAACGACGAAAGGGGGTCGAAGTGGCGCTGATCAACGATCCGCGCAAGCTCTTCGCGTACAAGCTCGGCACCGTGCTCTCGGGCGAGAAGAAGATCCTGACGATGCTGAAGAAGCTCGAGAAGCGGGCGCAGCGCGAGGAGCTGAGGCAGCAGTTCCGGCATCACCGCGAGGAGACCGAAGGCCAGATCCGGAACATCGAGCAGGCCTTCGAGGCGCTCGGCGAGAAGGCTACGGGCCGCCAGAACCCGACGATCACCGGGCTCGCGGAGCAGGCCGACGTCCTCTACGACAAGACCGACGACGAGATCCTCGACACGGTGCTCCTGGGCGGCGCGGCCGAGACCGAGCACGTCGAGATCGCGCTCTACGAGGACCTGATCACCCAGGCCCGGGCGATGGGCGAGCAGCAGGTCGTCGCGCTGCTCGAGCAGAACCTCGAGCAGGAGCAGCACACGCTCGAGGAGGTCAAGCGGGCCTCGGAGCGGCTCGCGCAGCGCGCCTCCGGGCGGCCCGCGAGCGTGATCGCCGAGACGGCGGCGCCCTCGGGGTTCGAGTCACCCGGTCAGTGACGGCTCCGTAGCCGGGAGCACGGGTCATCCCGCGCTCCCGGCTGCCGCTAGCCCGCCTCGTTCGTCACGACCTGCTGCGCCATCGCGCCGTCGACGAGGAAGCTCGTCCCCGTGATGTAGCTCGCCTGCGGCGAGCAGAGCCACGTGACGAGCGCTGCGACCTCCTCCGGCCGGCCGGCGCGCCCGAGCGGAATCTCGGAGCGCAGCTCGTCCGCCTCCTCGTTCCGCTCGGTCGCAATCGCACCGGGCGCAACCGCGACGACCCGGATCCTCGGAGCAAGCTCGAGCGCCAGGCTTCGCGTCAACATCCCGAGCGCCGCCTTCGCCGGCGCATAGACAGCGAAGCCCGGGCGTGGGACGTACTCGTGGACGGATGTGATGTTGACGATCACGCCACCGTCGATCATCGCGCGTGCCGCGGCCTGAGCCCCGAGGAACGCGGCGCGGACGTCGACCTCGAAGGTCACGTCGAAGTCCTCGAGCGTCAGCTCGAGCACCGGCTTTGCGGTCGACACGCCCGCGTTGTTCACGAGCACGTCGAGCCGGCCGAAGCGATCGACGGTCTGGCCGACGAGCCTCGGTGCGACCGACGGGTCGCGGAGGTCACCCCACACGTTGTGGAGCTCGCCGAGCCGGCCGAGCTCGGCGGCGCCATCCTCGTCGGGCTCGTGCGTCGCGTAGCCGAGGGAGTAGCCGTCGCGGAGGAGGCGCTCCGCGATCGCCCGGCCGATGCCGCTGCCGGCGCCGGTGACCAGGGCAACTGGGGTCGCCGTCACGACCGGTTCGTGCCCGGTCGGAGCCGCCGCAATCCCCGCTTCGGGCTAGGCCGCGGCGCGCTCGTCGGCCGCTTCGCGGCAGACGGCCTCGATCGCGTTGCCGTCGAAGTCCGCGATGCGGGCGGCGAAGTAGCCGGCGTGGTGCTCCGGGCGGATGCTCGGCTCGGTCAGGCTCCTCGCGCCCGCGGCGAG
>JAICPI010000011.1 GCA_025929895.1 Thermoleophilia bacterium | reverse complement strand
CTCCCAGACGTTCCACTCGCGCGGTGCGGTCGAGAGTGGGAGCGCGACGACGCGCTCGGGCTCGGGCTCCGGCTCCGGCTCCGGCTCTGGTTCCGGTTCCGGGACGACTTCGAGCTTGACCGGCTCGGGCTCCGGCTCCGGCTCGGGCTCCGGCTCCGGCTCCGGCTCCGGTTCCGGCGTCGGCGGCACGGGCTCGGGAGCGGGCGGCGCCTCGGGCTCGGGCGCCGGCGCCGGCTCCGGCTCGGGCGTCGGCGGCACCGGCTCGGGCGCGGGCGGCGGCTCGGGCTCCGGCTCGGGCATCGGCTCCGGTCGGAGCTCCAGCACGGGCTGGGCGTCGGCGTCGGGCTCAGACGCGCGCGGGAGCACGTGGACGTGCTGGTGCTCGGGCATCGCGTCGATCGGCGCGGGGAGCGGCTCGGCCCGGCGGGCGAGCGCGTCTTGCCCCGGCCACGTGCCGGTCCGCGCGACGGCCAGCTCGAAGGCGACGACGAGGAGGTACGCGAGCCCGATCACGAGCACGATCGCGGTCCACTCGAGGCCCGCGAACCCCGCGATCAAGGCGACGACGACGATGAAGAGGGCCTCGAGGAGGAAACGCCGGCCGAACGCGCGCACGGGGCGCTAGGCCTGGGGCTCTTCGCGCTCGTCGTCGTCGGCGGAGCCGGCGGGCTCCGCCGGCGGGCTGACGGGAGGCGCGGCGGGCGGCGCGACCGACATCGGCGGCGTCGCCGGCGGCTCTTCGGGCGCCTGGGCGGCGCCGGTCGCAGGCGCCCCGGGCAGCGACCCGGGGCGGCGCGCGGCCTCGCCAACCTCGTCGGCCGACTTGACGATCGCCTCGGCGACGCGGCTGATCTGGTCCTCCCCGAGCCCGGCCGAGCCGAGGAGCTGCTCCGCACCCTGCTGCGCGCGCGCCATCACGGTCGAGGCCTGCGCCCGCGCCCACTCGAGCGTCTGCTCCACCTCGGCCCGTGTGGCGTTCGTGAGCTCGGTCGCCTGGTGGCGCGCCTGCTCGAGGAGCCGGTTCGCGCGCGCCTCGGCCTCGCGCACCTCCTGAGTGGCCTCGCGCTCGGAGTTCTGGAGCAGCTCGCGCGACTCGGTCCGAGCGGCGTTCAGGATCTCGGCGCGCTGGCGCTCGGACTCCTGGCGGTAGCGCTCGATCTCGGCCTCGCGCTCCTGGAGCTCGAGCTGCCGACGGCGCACCTCGCCCTCGGTGCGGGCGAGCTGGTTCGCGGAAGCCTGCTGCGCGTCGCGCTCGACGGTGTCGGCGAACTCGGCGGCCGCGCGGATCAGGTGGAGCGCGTCCATCCGCACCGCGTGACCCGTCGGCTCGACGTCCGCGCTCTTGCCGGCTGCCTGGAGCACGCGGAGCTGGGCGTTGAGCTGGGCGGAGTGGCGGCGGAACGCCTCGAACGCCTCGCGGACCGGGTCGGCCTCGTAGCCGCCGCCGGCTGCCTGCGGGAGGTCCTCGAGGCGGGGCAGCGCGGTCAGCCCGGGAGCGGCGGCCGCGCGGCCGGGATCCTGCGGTGTCGACATCGTGCTCTCGGGTTCCTTTCGTCCGGCGCCGGTCGGCGCCTCGTCAAGTATGA
The DNA here is from genome assembly GCA_025929895.1 of Thermoleophilia bacterium. GTDB lineage: Bacteria > Actinomycetota > Thermoleophilia > Gaiellales > Gaiellaceae > JACCTU01. Next base: position 58,907 of record JAICPI010000011.1, on the reverse strand, counting down.
CCTCTGCATCGGCCCGAACGGCTCCGGGCGTTAATCGGCTGGAAGTACCTCAATTCCCAGCTCGTCGAGCTGTTCCTGCGTGACGTCGCTGGGCGCACCGGTCATCGGGTCGAGGCCGGCCTGGCTCTTCGGGAACGCGACCGTGTCGCGGATCAGCGGCTCGTCGAGCAGGGCCATCGACATCCGGTCGATCCCGGACGCGATCCCGCCGTGCGGCGGCGCCCCCATCGCGAGCGCCCGGAGCAGGTGGCCGAACTTCGCCTCCTGCTCCTCGGGACCGATGTTCAGGAGCTGGAACACCTTCGCCTGGAGCTCCTGCTCGTGGATCCGGAACGAGCCGCCGGCGAGCTCGATCCCGTTCCCGACCAGGTCGTAGGCGACGGCCTTGGCGGCCCCGGGGTCGGTGTCGAGGAGCGCGAGGCTCTCCTCGTTCGGCCGTGTGAACGGGTGGTGCACGGCGGTCCAGCGCCCCTCCGCGTCGTCCCACTCGAGCAGCGGGAAGTCCGTGATCCAGAGGAAGCGCCAGGCGTTCTCGTCGATCAGGGCGAGCTCTCGGCCGAGGTGCAGCCGGAGCGCGCCCAGCACGCGCGAGACCGCCGCCGGCTCGCCGGCGCCGAAGAGCAGCGTCGTGCCGGGCTCGGAGCGGAACGCCGCCAGCTCCGGTTCGCCGAGGAACTTCGCGATCGGCGACCGCGGCTCGCCGTCGTCGCCGTACACGACGTAGGCGAGGCCCTTCGCGCCCCACTGCTTCGCGAACTCCTCGAGCTTCGCGAGCTCGCCGCGGGACAGCTCGCGCGGCACGCGCAGGAACCGGACGGCGGCTGCGCCCGCGAACACGCCGAACGTCGATCCCCGCGTGACCTCGGTGGCGTCCTCGATCTCGAGCGCGAAGCGGAGATCGGGCTTGTCCGACCCCCAGCGCCGGTCGGCCTCCTCCCACGTCGTCCGGGGAAACGGCAGCTCCAGCTCGACGCCGCGGACCTCGCGCCAGATCCGCGCGACCGCCCGCTCGATCAGCGCGAACAGGAACTCCTGGTCGGGGAACGCCATCTCGACGTCGAGCTGCGTCAGCTCCTGGAGGCGGTCGGCGCGCAGATCCTCGTCGCGAAAGCAGCGCGCGATCTGGTAGTAGCGCTCGAACCCGGAGATCACCAGGAGCTGCTTGTAGATCTGGGGCGACTGCGGCAGCGCGAAGAACCGTCCGGGCTGCAGCCTCGTCGGCACGACGAAGTCGCGCGCTCCTTCAGGCGTCGGCTTGCCCATGATCGGCGTCTCGATGTCGACGAACCCGGCCGCCTCCATCTCGGCGCGGATGATCGAGACCATCCGGGCCCGGGCCCGGATGTTGTGCTGGAGTCGGTCCCGCCGGAGATCGAGCCAGCGGTACGCGAACCGGAGCATCTCGTCGACGTTCTCCTCGTCGAGCTGGAACGGCAGCGGCGTCGAGCGCGAGACGACGCGGAGCGTGTCGACCTGCACCTCGACCGCACCCGTCGCGAGGTTCGGGTTGACCGCCTCTGGAGCGCGCCGCACGACCTCGCCCTCCGCCTGGAGGACGAACTCGTTGCGGACCTCGTGCGCGGTCTCGGCGGCGTCGCTCGCGCGCTCGGGGTTGATCACGAGCTGCGAGACGCCGGTCTGGTCGCGCAGGTCCACGAACACGAGGCCGCCGTGGTCGCGCCGGCGCGCGGTCCACCCCGCGAGCCGCACGCGCTCGCCGACGTGCTCCTCGCGGAGCTCGCCTGCACCGCGGTCGCGCCAGTCGCTCATCCGAGCACCGTAACCGCGACCTCGTCCACGGAGACGTCGCGCTCGTCGTCGCGACGTTTCACGGTCGCGCCACCGGCCCGCACGTGCACGAAGCCGAGCGCGCCGGAGCGGGCGAGCTGCGTGCGCTGGCCCTTCAGCGAGCGTCCGGCGTAGTCCGCGTCGCAGGAGACGCCCGCGGCGCGCAGCTTCGCCATCTCGGCGAGCGCCGCCGTGCGGTCGGCGTCGGGCTCGATCAGGAAGAAGAGGTCGAGCGCGCGCTGCTCCGCCGAGATCGACTCGTGCTCGAGCGCCATGATCAGGCGCTCGACGCCCGCACCGAAGCCGATCCCGGGCGTCGGCGGCCCGCCGATCTCCTCGACGAGATAGTCGTAGCGACCGCCGCCGCAGATCGTCGACTGCGAGCCCTCCTCCGGGCCGATGAACTCGAAGGTCGTGCGCGTGTAGTAGTCGAGCCCGCGCACGAGCGTGGCGTCGAGCGTGTACCCCACGCCGTAGGCGTCGAGGAGCGCGCGCACCTGCGCGAAGTGCTCGGCGCAGGCTTCGCAGAGCGACTCGCCGATCGTCGGCGCCTCGGCGAGCGCGGCCTGCACGTCCGCGCTCTTGACGTCGAACACGCGCAGCGGGCTCGTCGCCCGCTTCTGGCGCGCCTCGTCGTCGAGCGCGTCCGGGTGCGCGTCGAGCCACTCGCCGAGCCGCGCCACGTACGCCGGGCGGCACTCGCGGTCGCCGATCGAGTTGAGGCGAAGCGCGAACTGCGTCACGCCGAGCCGGCGCAGGACCTCGTGGTAGAGCTGGATCACCTCCGCGTCGATCGCGGGGTCGTCGGAGCCGATCGCCTCGACCGACTGCTGCCAGTGCTCGCGGTAGCGACCCTTCTGCGGCGCGGCGTAGCGGTACATCGTGGCCTGGGTGTAGAGCTTCACCGGCTGCGGCTCGCGGTGCAGCCCGTGGTCGAGGTAGGCACGGCAGATGGGAGCGGTCGCCTCGGGCCGGAGCGCGAGCTCGCGGCCGCCGCGGTCCTCGAAGAGGTACATCTCCTTCTGCACGAGATCCGAGCCCTCCCCCGAGGTGCGCAGGAACAGCTCGGCGTCCTCGAAGACGGGCGTCTGGATCCGGCGGTACCCGTACGTCTCCGCCACCTCCGCGAGCGTGCCCGTCGCCAGCTGCCACAGCGGCTGCTCCGACGGCAGGACGTCGTGGGTTCCGCGCGGTGCCTGGAACTTCACCGTGCGGCGCGGAGCTCGGCCAGGAAGGGGTTGGCGGCCAGCTCGGTCGCGATCGTGGTCGGCGGGCCGTGGCCGGAGTACACGACGGTCTCCGGCGGATAGCGGTCGGCGAGCGTGCGGATCGACTCGAGCAGCGTGTCCCAGTCACCGCCGGGGAGGTCGACGCGGCCGACGCCGCCCGCGAAGAGGACGTCGCCCGAGAACAGGCAGCCGTCGGCGTAATAGGAAAGGTGTCCGGGCGCGTGGCCGGGGACGTCGAGGACCTCGAACGACACGCCCGCGGCGTCCACGGTCTCCCCGCCGCTCACGCTCAGCGCGGCCCCGTAGCCGCGCAGCGCGACGCCAGGCGGGCCGAGCGGGCTCTCGAGCGCGCCGACGGCGTCCGGCGAGACGTGCACGGGCGCACCGGTCGCCTCGGCGAGGTCGGCGACGGCGCCGATGTGGTCGAAGTGCGTGTGCGTGAGCAGGATCGCGGCGCACGCAGCCCCCGTCCGCGCGAGCTCGAGCCGAAGGTGCGCGGCGTCCCAGCCGGGGTCGATCACGACGCACTCGGCGGCGCCGCGCCGCTCCCGAACGACGTAGCAGTTCGTTCCGACGGGTCCGAGCGAATACGTGTCGACCGCGAGCGGCATCGGGCGTTTGAGTCTACTCGGGCGGTTAGGATCGCCCCCGCCGTGCAGAGCTGGAACCTGATGGAGATCGAGACGCCGGACGGCAGCCGCTCGCCGGTCGTGCTGCACTCGGAGGTCGGCCAGGCGCGCACGGTGCTGATCGGCCTGGAGCCGGGGCAGGAGCTCGGCGACCACCAGGTGAAGGAGGCGGCGCTGCTCGTCGTCGTCAAGGGCGACGTGCGCGTGGCCGCCGGCGGCGAGCACGTCGACGCGTCGGCCGGGACGGTGTTCCGGTTCGACCCCGACGAGCGCCACGCCGTCTCGACGGACCGCGGCGCGCGAGTGCTGCTCGTCCTCGCGCCGTGGCCCGGGCCAGGGCACTACCGCGGCGGCGGGGGCTCGGCCGACTAGCGCTTCGCTGCGGGCTCGCCTGCGCGCCGCTGGTAGCGGCGGTACATGAACGAGTCCATGAAGTAGCTGAACGGCAGGAAGATCGCGAGCAGGAAGACGGTCTGGACCGCGACCTGCGGCAGGGTCAGTGAGCTGTCGATCAGCATCACGGTGACGAACATCAGCGGGGCGAAGATCAGCCCTCGCTTCGCCACCCGGCGCCACGACGGCGCCTGCACGCGCACGTTCGCGCGCGAGCTCTCGCGCACGCGGCCGTTCCGGCTCACGGCGCGCTCGGCCCTGACGTCGTCGGGATCGACCTCGACCTCGTTGCCCTCCTCGTCGACGAAGACGTACTCGTACTCGTGCCTGCGGCCCTTGGCCCGCCTGCGTCGCTGCTTCCGCGTCGGCATGCGGAGTCAGCCTAGCTTGCGCCGGGGCTCACCACGTCGCCGACGACCTCTCCGCGGCGGACGACGCCCGCGATCAGATCCGCTCCGAGGTGGTACGCGAGGTAGCGCCAGTCCGGTGCGTCGAGCAGGACGACGTCCGCCTGGTAGCCCGGCGCGATCCGGCCGATGCGAGACGCCCGGTCGAGCACGTGCGCTGCGTTCACCGTGCACGCTGCGAGTGCCTCGGCAGGCGAGAGCCGGAGCTGGGTGCACGCGAGCGAGCAGACGAGCGGCAGGCTCTCGCAGAAGGCGCTCCCCGGGTTGAAGTCGGTCGCGAGGGCGACCGCGGCGCCGGCGTCGACGAGCGCCCGCGCCGGAGCCATCGGGCGGTCGAGGAAGAGCGCGCTGGCCGGAAGCAGCACGCCGACCACGTCGCTGCGTGCGAGCGCGCGCACGCCGGCAGCTCCCGTCGCTTCCAGGTGGTCGACCGAGCGGACCCCGAGCTCGATCGCCAGCGGGATCGCCCCCGCCTCGGTGAACTGGTCGCCGTGCAGGCGCAGCGCGAGGCCGGCGTCGCGACACGCCTGGAGGTACCGCCGGGCCTGGTCGGCGTCGAACGCGCCTCGCTCGAGGAACACGTCGGCGAACTCGGCGAGCTGCGCGGCGTCGGGGAGCACCTCGCGGAGCGTGAACTCGAGGTACGCCTCGGCGTCGTCGAACTCGGGCGGCACGGCGTGGGCGCCCAGCCACGTCGCGATGCCGCCGGAGGCGCCGATCGCGCGCAGCGACGCGAGCTCCGTGTCGCGGTCGAGCCCGTAGCCGGACTTCGCCTCGAACGTCGTCGTGCCGGCGCGGAGCATCCACCCGGCGTGCGTCCGGACGGCGGCGGCGAGCTCCCGCTCGCCCGCGGCACGGGTCGCGGCGACGGTCGAGAGGATGCCGCCCCCCGCTGCGTGGAGCTCCTCGTAGCTCGCCCCCGACGCACGGAGCGCGAACTCCTCGACGCGGTCGCCCGCGAAGCACGCGTGCGTGTGGCAGTCGACGAGCCCGGGGACGGCGCAGCGCCCGCGACCGTCGACCTCGACGACGTCGCCGTCGACCGGGCGGAGGTCTCGCATCCGCCCGACGGCCTCCACCGTCGGGCCGTCGCAGAGGACGAACGCGTCGTCGAGCCAGTCGAGATCGCCGAGCGCGCGGCCGCGCAGGGGCGCGGCGGTTCCCGCCGGGGTCACCAGCTGTTCGAGGTCGCGGATCAGCAGGCGCGGCGCCGCGCCCCTGCTCATCGTGCCTCGGTGCTGCCCATCGGCGGCTCGAGCCCGTGCTCGGCAGCGGCAGCCGCCGCCTCCGGATAGCCCGCGTCGAGGTGGCGCAGCACGCCGATGCCGGGGTCGCAGGTCAGCACGCGCTCGAGGCGCTCGGCCGCGTCGTCGCTGCCGTCCGCGACGACCACCATCCCCGCGTGGATCGCGTTGCCGATGCCGACGCCGCCCCCGTGGTGCACGCTGACCCACGTCGCGCCCGCGGCGACGTTGAGCAGCGCGTTCAGGATCGGCCAGTCGGCGATCGCATCCGATCCGTCGCGCATCGCCTCGGTCTCGCGGTACGGCGACGCGACGGAACCCGAGTCGAGATGGTCGCGACCGATCGCGATCGGCGCCCGCACGCGCCCGCTCCGCACGAGCTCGTTGATCGCGAGCCCCGCGGCGGCACGGTCGCCGAGACCGAGCCAGCAGATGCGTGCAGGGAGCCCCTGGAACGCCACGCGCTCGGGTGCCAGCTCGAGCCAGCGCTGGAGGAGCTCGTCGCCGGGGAACAGCTCCCGCAGCGCCTCGTCGATCGCGGCGATGTCGGCCGGGTCGCCCGAGAGCGCAGCCCAGCGGAACGGCCCGATACCGCGACAGAACAGCGGCCGGATATAGGCCGGGACGAAGCCCGGGTATGAGAACGCCTCCTCTACGCCGCCTTCATAGGCCTCCCCACGAAGATTGTTGCCGTAGTCGAAAACGTAGCTCCCCGCGCGCGCGAGCTCGAGCAATCCGCGCACGTGTTGCACAATCGATACACGTGCGCGGCGAACGTACTCGTCCGGATCGGACGAGCGAAGCGCGCGGGCCGCCCCCACGTCGAGCCCGACGGGCACGTAGCCGGTCAGCGGATCGTGCGCGGCGGTCTGGTCGGTGACGAGGTCGAACGACTCCCCACGCCGCGCGAGCTCGGGCACGACCTCCGCGGCGTTCCCGAGCACGCCGACCGAGAGCGCGCGCCCCTGGGCCGCCGCGGCCCGCACGCGTGCCAGCGCGCCGTCGAGCGTGTCGGCGACCTCGTCGAGGTAGCGCGTGCGCAGGCGCCGCTCGATCCGCTCCGGATCGACCTCGACGCAGAGGATCGCTGCGCCGGCCATCGTCGCCGCGAGCGGCTGTGCGCCGCCCATCCCGCCCAGTCCGGCCGTGAGGATCGTCCGTCCAGCCAGATCGGCCGACCCGAAGTGCGCCTCGCCCGCCGCCGCGAAGGTCTGGAACGTCCCCTGGAGGATCCCCTGCGTGCCGATGTAGATCCACGATCCCGCGGTCATCTGGCCGAACATCGTCAGCCCGAGCGCCTCGAGCCGTCTGAACTCGTCCCAGGTCGCCCACCTCGGCACGAGCAGCGAGTTCGCGATCAGCACGCGCGGTGCGCCGGGATGCGTGCGGAAGACGCCGACGGGCTTGCCGCTCTGAACGAGCATCGTCTCGTCGTCGCCGAGTCGCAGCAGCGTGCGGACGAGGGCCCGCAGCGCGTCGTGGCTCCGGGCCGCACGGCCGGAGCCCCCGTAGACGACGAGCTCCTCCGGCCGCTCGGCGACCTCGGCGTCGAGGTTGTTGAGGAGCATGCGCAGCGGCGCCTCCGTCGCCCAGGACCGCGCGTTCAGCTCGGTGCCGCGCGGTGCGCGGATCGCGGAGAGGTCTCCGCAGAGCGCCTCCACGGTCTCGTCCAACCGCGCGACCGCCATCAGGCGAGCTCGCCCACTTCGGCTTCGACCGCGCCGACGAGCGCGCCGCTCCTGATCGCGGCTGCGACCGCCTCGATCTCGGCGCCGAGCGAGCGGTCGTCGGCGAGCCTGGGCGAGAGCGTCCGGACGAACGCCCGCGTCGCGCGAACGCCGGCGCCGGGCTCGAGCGGCGCGAGGAACTCGACCGCCTGCGCGCCGGCGAGCAGCTCGATCGCGAGCGCGTGCTCCGCGTTCGCGAGCACCTGGAGCGCCTTCAGCCCGGCCGCGTTTCCCATCGACACGTGGTCCTCCTGCCCCGCGCTCGTCGGGATCGAGTCGACGCTCGCGGGATGCGCGAGCACCTTGTTCTCCGACACGAGCGAGGCCGCCACGTACTGCGGGATCATGAAGCCGGAGTTCAGCCCCCCGTTCGAGGTCAGGAACGGCGGCAGTCCGTCCGAAAGGCTCGGGTTGACGAGGCGCTCGACCCGGCGCTCGGAGATGCTCGCGAGCTCGGCGACGCCCAGCGCGAGCACGTCGAGCGCGAACGCCACGGGTTGCCCGTGAAAGTTCCCGTTCGACACGAGCTCGTCCTCGTCGACGAGGACGAGTGGGTTGTCCGTCGCGGCGTTGAGCTCGACGCCGACGGTGTATGCGACATGGTCGAACAGGTCGCGGCACGCGCCGTGCACCTGCGGGGCGCAGCGCAGCGAGTAGGCGTCCTGGACCTTGTCGCACCAGCGGTGCGACTCGTTGATCGCCGAGTCTTCGAGAAGCCGGAGGATGTTCGCGGCCGAGGCGCCCTGCCCGCGCAGAGGTCGGAGGCGGTGGATGCCGGGACGGAGGCTCGACCGCGAGCCCTGGAGCGCCTCGAGCGACATCGCACACGCAGCGTCGGCCGCCTTCGCGAGCCGCCGCGCGCGCACGAGGCCGAGGGCGCCGACCGCCGCCATGAACTGCGTGCCGTTGATCAGCGACAGCCCCTCCTTCGCCTGGAGCCGCACGGGCTCGAGCTCGACGCGCGCGAGTGCCTCGCGACCCGGGAGCAGCTCGCCGTCGAGCCACGCCTGGCCCTCTCCGACGAGCGGCAGCGCGAGGTGCGCCAGCGGCGCGAGATCTCCGCTCGCGCCCACGGAGCCCCTGCTCGGCACGTTCGGGAGCACGCCGCGGTTCAGGCACTCGATCAGCAGCTCGACCGTCTCGATGCGAGCGCCCGAGAAGCCCTTCGCGAGCGCGTTCGCGCGCAGCAGCATCGCCGCGCGAACGACCTCGGGCGGGTACGGCTCGCCGACTCCGCACGCGTGACTGCGCAACAGCCTGAGCTGGAGCTCCTCGGTCAGCTCCTCGGGGATCGACGCGGAGACGAAGCGGCCGAAACCGGTGTTGATCCCGTACGTGTGCTCGTGCGCCCCGTGGGCCGCGCGCTCGACGAGCTCGCGCGCGTCGTTCATCCGTCCCCGCGCCGCCTCGGCGAGCTCCACCGGCGCGCCGCCGACGGCCACCTCCCAGACGTGCTCGACGGTGAGGTCCTCGCCGCTCAGCGCGCGACTTCGGATCACGCAGCGAGTGTATCCCCGGCCTCAGCGCAGCAGCCGCAGCTCGAGCACCCGCGACGCGTCGAAACCGTCGATGCGGAGCAGCGAACCCGCCGCGGCCGCGGCGGCACCGGCGGGCATCAGCCCGACGAGCTCGGAGCCGAGGACCTCGAGACCGCGGGCCGACGCCTCGGCCTCGACGCGCGCGACGATCTCGTGCAGCGCGGACGCCTCCCAGTCCTCCACGTTCATGCTCACCTGCACGACACCCGCACGCGGGAGGTCGAGGCCCAGTGCACGCACGCCGCGGAAGCCACCGTCGCGCTCGCGCACGAGCGAGGCGACCTCTCGTGCTGCGTCGACCGAGCCGCGCAGGTTCACGTTGAACGCGACCAGCGGCCGACGGGAGCCGACGATCACGCCGCCCGCGCGCTCGTCGAGCCGCGGCGGGCCGAAGTCCGGTGCGAGCTCGCCCGCATCGATCCGCCGCTGCAGTGCCTCGGTGCCCCCGCGCCGGAAGAACGCAGGCCCACGTCCGGGCGCGAGGTCGGCGTACAGGAACACCGGCAGGTCGAGCTCGTCGCCGATGCGGCGGGCGAGCTCGAGCGCGGCGGCGCGCGCACGCTCGGCGTCTTCGGGCCGGATCGGGACGATCGGGACGACGTCGGCCGCTCCGATCCGCGGGTGCGCTCCCTCGTGCCGGCGGAGGTCGATGCGCTCGCGCGCGGCGGCGACCCCCCGTACGAGGCTCTCGACGAGCGCGTCGTCCTCGCCGACGAGCGTGAACACCGACCGGTTGTGGTCCCCGTCCGCGTGGACGTCGAGCAGCTCCGCGTGCTCGGAGAACGCCGCGCCGATCGCGTCGACGACCGCCCGCTCCCGACCCTCGGAGACGTTCGGCACCGATTCGAGCGGCAGCGCCACCGCCGTACTCTAAGAGCCCGTTGACGCGCCGACGGTCGTCCTACCGGTCACTCCCCTCGCTCCAGCGCGACCTGCGCGTCTGCCGCGCGTGCGTGGAGGCCGGCTACCCGCTCGAGTCGTGGCCCGTCTCGAACCCGCGCCTCGGGCAGCCGGCGTACATGTTCGGGCAGGCGCCAGGCCCGAACGAGGGCGCCGAGCGACGGCCGTGGCGCGGACGCGCCGGCCAGACGCTCCGCGGCTGGCTACGGATGGACGAGGACGAGTTCTACGCCTCGTTCTACTGCGCTTCGGTCACGCGCTGCTATCCGGGCAAGCATCCGACGGGAAAGGGCGATCGGGTCCCGACGCCGAGGGAGCAGGAGCTGTGCGAGTTCTGGCGCGACTGGGAACTCGAGCTCATCCGTCCCCGCTTGATCGTCCCCGTGGGCGGTCTGGCGATCGGGCGGCTCCTCGGGAAGCGCCCGCTCGACGCGAGCGTCGGCAGGCGGTTCGAGCTCGGGGACGAGCGTGTCGCGATCCCGCTCCCCCACCCCTCCGGCGTCAGCCTCTGGCTGAATTCGCAGGCGAATCGCGCGCTCGTCGCCACCGCGACGGATGCGATCCGCGCCGAGCTCGATCAGCTCGCAACGGCGTAGAGGCGCCACTCGCCCGGAATTCCCTTCAGATCTGCCGACCCGCGGTCGTCGAACTCGATCCCCGAGCCCGCGACGAGGTCCTTCACCGTGCTCGAGACGAGCACCTCGTTCGGCGCTGCCCGAGCCGCCACCCGCGCCCCGAGGGAGACCGCGATCCCGGTGACCTTCGCGTCCAGCAGCTCGCACTCGCCGGCGTGGAGCCCCGCGCGGATCTCGATTCCGAGCTCGCGCACGGCGTCGCGCACGGCGCACGCGCAGCGAATCGCCCGCGCAGGGCCGTCGAACGTCGCGAAGAACCCGTCGCCCGCCGTGTCGAGCTCGCGGCCACGGAACCGCGCCAGCTCGCGCCTGACGCGCGCGTGATGCTCCCGAAGCAGCTCGCGCCACCTCGCGTCGCCGAGGTCGGCCGCGATCGCGGTCGACCCGACGATGTCGGTGAAGAGCACCGTGGCGAGAACTCGATCCGGCTCTTCTGCTGGCAGCGCGCGCACCTCCTCCACGAACGCGCGAACCTCGTCGAGCATCGGCTTGCTCGACCCGACGAGCATGATCGCGTCGTCGCCGGGAACGATTGCGAGACGGGCCGTCGGGATCCGGTCGGCGACGTAGCGCGTCGTCGGGTGCAGCTCCTCCAGTGCCTCGTTGCTCAGCACGAGCGTCGGCATTCGGATCGCCGGCAGGACGTGCCGCGCGTCGGTGTCGGCGAGGACGTTCGCGAAGGCCAAATGGTCGCCGCGGCTCGTCGAGAGCCGGCATACGCGCCAGTACTCCCGGGCCTCTTCCGGGGTTCGGAACGACGGCGCGCCGTCCCAGCCAACCAACGCATCCGGGTCCTCGAGCCCCCGTGCCGTCTCGTCGATCTGGCTGCGGAACTCCTCAGCCGAGGGCAGCCACGGCATCTCGGGGTTCCGGACATATGTCGGGAACGGGTTCCAGAGCACGAGACCGAGGACGCGCTCCGGAAAGGAGGCGGCAAACAGCGTGACCATGGGCGTCGCATCGCCCCCGGCCCAGATGACCGCGCGCTCGGAACCCGCGGCGTCCAGGACAGCTCGGACGTCGTCCATCTGCACGTCGAACGGAGGGACGCCGGAGGTCCGATCGGACATCCCCGTGCCCCGCTTGTCGAACAGGATGAGGCGGGAGAACTCCGCCACCGCCCGCGCGAACGCCGTGTGGTGACGGCTGTCCCACCACAGCTCGACATGGTGAAAGAAGTGCGGCGCCAGGAGCACGTCCACGTCTGCGTCGCCCACGACCTGGTACGCGATGTTGGCGTCGCCGCTGCGGGCGTATTCCGTTCTCGGCGGGTACACGCGCCCAGTCTGGGCGGCGGCGGCGGCGGAGGCAAGAGGCGCCGCTAGATTTGGTCGGTGCCCGAGACCCCGCGCTACCGCACAACCTTCTTCCGCCTGCTCGGCTTCCTGCGCCCGTACAAGTGGGGGCTGATCGTCTCGATCGTGCTCGCGGTCGGCAGCCAGGCCGCCTCGATCCTCGCCGCCTACCTGACCGGCGACGCGCTCGCGCACGTGATCGAGTCGCGCGACCGGGACGAGCTTCGCTTCCTCGTGATCGCGATCCTCCTCGTCGGCCTCGCGCGCGCGCTGCTGATGGTCGGGCGACGCCTGATCTCCGGCCGACAGGCGCTCGCCGTCGAGTTCGACCTGCGGAACGGTCTCTACGCGAAGCTGCTGCGCCTCTCCTTCGGCTTCTACGACCGCCACCAGACCGGCCAGCTGATGTCGCGCGCGACCGTCGATCTCCAGGGCGTGCGCTTCTTCCTGGGCTACGGCCTCATCTTCTTCTTCCAGCACGTGCTCACGATCGTCGCGGCCACCGCCGTGATGCTCGCGGTGAACTGGAAGCTCGCGCTCGTCGCCGGTGCGATCACGCCGCTGCTGATCGTGCTCGCGTACCGGTACTCGACGGTCTCGCACCCCGTGCTCCGCGACGTGCAGCAGAAGATGGCCGACATGACGACGGTCGCCGAGGAGAACATCGTCGGCGTCCACGTGGTCAAGTCGTTCGCGCAGGAGCGGAACGAGCAACGGAAGTTCGCGACGCGCTCCGAGAGCGTCTTCGGCCGCAGCATGGACGCGAACCGGCAGCGCGCGACCTACGTGCCGGTGCTCGGCTTCCTCCCGCTCGTCGCGCAGGCGGCCGTGATCCTCGTCGGCGGCCGGATGGTCGTGCGCGGCGAGCTCGGGCTCAGCGACTTCTTCTTCTTCAACATCCTCGTGCTGATGCTCGTGATGCCGCTGCGGATGCTCGGCATGTGGATCGGGCAGGCGCAGCGCGCGACCGCCGCCGGCGAGCGCATCTTCGAGGTGCTCGACGAGCCCGAGGACGTAACCGACGCGCCCGACGCGCGCGACCTGCCGCCGGGCCCCGGCCGCGTACGCTTCGAGCACGTGGCCTTCGCGTACGCCGAGGGGCGGCCAGTGCTCGACGGGATCGAGCTCGAGCTCGAGCCCGGGAGGACGGTCGCGCTGATCGGACACACCGGCTCGGGCAAGACCACGCTCGCCGCGCTCGTGCCGCGCTTCTACGACGTCACCAAGGGACGCATCACCGTCGACGGCGTCGACGTCCGCGACGTCAAGATCGACTCGCTCCGGCGCGAGATCGGCGTCGTGCTCCAGGACCCGTTCCTGTTCTCCGCGACCGTGCACGAGAACATCGCGTTCGCGCGGCCCGACGCCTCGCGCGAGGAGGTCGAGCGCGCGGCGAGGCTCGCCCAGGCGGCCGAGTTCGTCGAGGAGCTCGCCGACGGCTACGACACGATGATCGGGGAGCGCGGGATCACGCTCTCCGGGGGGCAGCGCCAGCGGATCGCGATCGCCCGCGCGCTGCTGCTCGAGCCGCGCGTGCTCATCCTCGACGACGCGACCGCGAGCGTCGACGCGACGACCGAGGCGCAGATCCGCACGGGCCTCCGAGAGGCGATGCGCGGGCGGACGACGATCATCATCGCGCACCGCCTCTCCACGCTTGCGCTCGCGGACGAGCTCGTCGTCCTCGACGCCGGCCGCATCGCCGCGCGCGGCACGCACGACGAGCTCCTGGCGACGAGCCAGGTCTACCGCGAGATCCACGAGCACGGCCTGCTCGAGCGCGAGTTCGCGGAACGCCTGGAGGCGAGCGCGTGAGCGTTCTTGCGGCCGCGGGCGGCCGCCTTCAGGGACGTTGCGCGGTGCGAGGTCGCTTTGCGGCCTCGCACCGGTTGCGCGCGGTTTTGAAATGAAAATCTGGCAGCCCGGGGGGCACCTGACGATGCAGCGAGGCGCGGAGGTACGCGACTGGTCGTGGCAGGCGACGGTCCGGCGGATCCGCTTCCTCGCGCGCTACACGAAGCCGTACCGGCTGCGGACGACGCTCGCGGTCGTCTCGCTCCTGCTCGCGACGCTGACCGCGCTGATCCCGCCCTACCTCGCCAAGCTCGCGATCGACGACGGCATCCGCGGCGAGGACCTCCCCCGCCTCGCGACGCTCGTCATCCTGATGGTTGTGGCGGGAGCCGGGAGCCTGCTCACGGGCTCGGCGCAGACGTACTTCACCGGCTGGACGGGCGAACGGATCCTCGCCGACCTCCGCAACGATCTCTTCCGTCACCTCCAGCGGCTCTCGCTGGGGTTCTACGAGCGGAACCGCGCGGGCGTCGTGATCAGCCGTCTGACGAACGACGTCGACGCGCTCGACCAGCTCGTCACGGACGGCGTTACGACCCTCGTTCAGAGCTCGCTCACGCTGCTCGGGACCGCGATCATCCTCTTCTTCCTCGACTGGAAGCTCGCGCTCGCGACGGTGACCGTGATCCCGCTGCTCGTGCTCGCGACGCGGATCTTCCGCACGCGCTCGGCGCGCGCGTACAGCCAGGTGCGCGAGCGGCTCGGGCTCGTCACGGCGACGCTCGCCGAGGACATCGCCGGCATGCGCGTGGTGCAGGCGTTCACGCGCGAGCGGCGGAACCAGCGGCGCTTCGAGGACGTCAACGCGCACTACCGCGAGGCGAACCAGCAGACGGTCGTCCTGAACGGCCTCTACTTCCCGTTCGTCGACTTCCTCTCCGCGGCCGCCACCGCGATCGTGCTCGGGTTCGGCGGCTACCTCGTCTTCGACGGGCAGACCACGCCCGGCACGCTCTTCGCGTTCATCCTCTACCTCTCCAACTTCTTCGACCCGGTCCAGCAGCTCTCGCAGCTCTACAACACCTTCCTCGCCGCGGTCGCCGCGCTCGACAAGATCCTCGGCGTCCTCGCCGAGGAGCCCGAGGTGCGGGACCGCCCGGACGCCGGTGCGCTCCCGCGGATCGAGGGGCACGTCCGCTTCGAGGACGTGCGCTTCGGCTACGGGCGCGACGGGCCCGAGGTGCTGCACGGCGTCGACCTCGACGTGCCGGCGGGAACGACCGTCGCGCTCGTCGGACACACCGGCGCCGGGAAGTCGACGATCGCGAAGCTCCTCGCGCGCTTCTACGAGCCGCGCGCCGGCCGGATCACGATCGACGGGATCGACACCCGCGAGGTGACGCAGGAGTCGCTCCGCCGGCAGCTCGGGATCGTCCCGCAGGAGGGCTTCCTGTTCGCGGGGACCGTGCACGACAACATCGCCTTCGGGCGCCCGGACGCCCCGCCGGAGGAGATCGTCGCGGCGGCCCAGGCGGTCGGCGCGCACGACTTCGTGCTCCGCCTCGAGGACGGCTACGATACCGAGCTCCAGGAGCGCGGGACGCGGCTCTCGCTCGGGCAGCGGCAGCTCGTCGCGTTCGCGCGCGCCCTGCTCGCCGACCCGCGCATCCTGATCCTCGACGAGGCGACGTCGTCGGTCGACATCGGGACCGAGCGACGGATCGAGCAGGCACTGCGCCGGCTCCTCGCCGGCCGCACCGCCTTCATCATCGCCCACCGGCTCTCGACCATCCGCGATGCCGACCTGATCGTCGTGCTCGAGCACGGCCGGGTCGTCGAGCAGGGCACGCACGACGAGCTGCTGGCGCTCCGTGGCCTCTACACCTCGCTCTACGGCGATTGGGCCGAGGTCGCGTGAGCCGTTAGACGAGGTCCCCCGACCTGTTAGGGTCGGCGGCCGATGCAGGCAACCGCCATCGTTCGCGAGGCCTGGGAGCTGTACAAGGCCCACTGGAAGGCGTTCGTCCCGCTCGCGCTCGTCGTCTTCGTGATCATCGGGCTGATCTCGCTCCTGCTCACGTGGGCGCTCGGCCTGGTCGGGGCGCTCATCGGGGGCCTGCTCGCGATCGTCGGGTTCTTCTGGCTCCAGGGCGCGCTCGTCGAGGCCGTCCGCGACGTCCGCGACGGGAAGCGGGACCTCTCGATCGGCGAGACGTTCGCCCGCGTTCGGCCCCGGCTGCCCGCGATCATCCCGGCCGGCCTGCTCGCCGGGCTCGGGATCATCCTCGGTCTCATCCTCCTGATCGTGCCCGGCCTCTTCCTGCTCACGATCTGGTCGATGATCATCCCGGTGATCGTGCTCGAGGGCCGCTCGGCCGGCGAGTCCTTCGGGCGGAGTCGCGAGCTCGTTCGCGGCAACGGCTGGAACGTGTTCGGGGTGATCGTGATCACGGTCCTCCTGTCGATCGCCGCGAACATCGTGGTGGCGATCCTGACGTTCTGGCTCCCCGAGGAGGCCCGCAGCTTCGTGCAGAACGTGATCTCGAACACCGTCGTCGCGCCGTTCATGGCCGTCGCGCTGACGCTGACCTACTTCGCGCTCGCCCGGCCGACGACGGCGGAGCAGTCGTTCGCGCCGCCGGCGCCGCCCGCTCCGCCCCCCGCCTAGGCTTCCAGGCGTGAGCGACCTCGACCCCGAGATCGAGGAGCGAATCGAGTCACCCGCCTCGGACGAGGCGGAGCGCGAGGTCCGGCTCACGCCTGCGGAGGCGGTCGCCCGGATGCGGATCAACGTCCCCGCGCGCGGCAACCGCAAGCTGCGCACGCTCGTTCAGCGCGTCAACGACGACACGCAGCTGAAGGCGTGGTGGCACGTCGCGAACGTGAACGCGGTCGCGCGCCTGGAGATCAACGACCACTCCTGGGTGCACATCCAGATCGTGGCGAACATCGCGCTCAAGCTCCTCCGCCAGCTGACGAAGCACGGCGTCGAGCCGTCGATCGTCCGCGACTACGGCCTGGGCAACGACGACGCCGAGGTCGCGGTCACGCTCGGCGCGCTCACGCACTGCATCGGGATGTCCGTCCACCGGGACGGCCACGAGGACTTCAGCCTCTTCCTCGCAGAGCCGAAGCTGCGCGAATTGCTCGCCGGCGTGTACGAGGAGCCCGAGCTCACCGTGATCTGCTGCGAGGTGCTCCAGATGATCACGAGCCACCGTGAATATGGCCGGCCCCTCACCCTCGAGGCCGGGATCGTGCGCGTCGCCGACGCGCTCGACATGGAGCAGGGCCGGTCGCGGATCCCCTTCGAGCGCGGACGGGTCTCGATCCACTCGCTCTCGGCCGCCGCGATCGAGGACGTGATGATCGAGGACGGCGACGAGCGGCCGGTGAAGATCGAGATCGTGATGAACAACTCGTCGGGCATCTTCCAGGTCGACGAGGTGTTGAAGGCGAAGCTGACGGGCTCCGGGCTGGAGCCCTACGTCGAGGTCGTCGCACACATCGACACCGAGGCCGAGAAGCGGCTCGTGCCGATCTACCGGCTGGAGACCTGAGCAGACGAGCGGCTACAATTCCCGCGCCCTGCGGGGTCGTCTAACGGTAGGACGCTCGGCTCTGGACCGAGTAGTCTAGGTTCGAATCCTAGCCCCGCAGCCTCGTCGAAGCCCCGCTCAGGCGGGGTTTTCTAGAGCAGGTCGATCGCGCGCTGGACCGTGTCCACGACCGCTGCGGAGAGCAGCGTCAGCGCGACGATGACCGCGGCCGAGACGACCGTGAGCACGACGACGTACTCGGCCATCGTCTGCGCGGCCTGACGGAACGGTGCAGGCGGATCCCACTGCCGGGCGTCGTCGAGCGACAGCTTCGCCCCGACCGCGATGCCGCGCGCCTCGGCCTCGCCGGCCGGCAGCTCGACGATCGAACGGGCGGCCTTGGAGCCCGCGGCACGCCACGGGCGGAGGTTCGACGCGACCTCGACGACCACGTCGTTCTCGTCGAGGAAGACGACGTCGATCGCGAAGCGCATGAAGAAGGTGTGGACGGACCGCGCGGGGCGAAGGAGGATCCCTTCGCCCCGCGGGAGGTCCGAGCGACCGAGCAGCCCGCGCATCCGGCCGAAAGGCCGGTCGGCGACGACGCAGCGTTCGCAGACGGTGGAGTCGTCGACGCTCAGGCTGACGGTGCGGTTGGTCATTCGTCCTAGAACCCCACGTGGATGTGGTCGTGGTGGTTCGCCAGCGGGAACGAGGGGCCGCCGAGCCCGAGCAGCGAGATGACCTGGCGCGGCTGGACCTCGACCGGAAGCATCAGGATCGAGCGGACTGCCTTCTCCGTGATGCTGCCCGGCTCCTGGTGGCCGGCGATCGACGTCTTCCCGACGGTCGCGATGTCGACGGCGTGCCCGAAGATGTGCGCCGAGACGACGCCCGGGCGCGCATACTTCCGGTGACCGCTGAACAGGCTCGACACGGTCACCTCGCCGTACGCCTCCGCGAGGTACGAGATCAGCACGACGACGCGGACGTCGATTCGGCCGGCCTGGATGTCCTCGCGGCCGGAGTAGTAGATCGTCGCACGACTGTCGCCGAGCAGCCGCGCCTCGAGCGCCTCCTTCTCGGCCTCGAGGCCGTTCACGAGTGCGCGGAGGCCGACGACGCGGTTGTAGCGGGCGAGCGCCACGGCGCGGTCTGCGAAGCCGGTGCGGCCCGACAGCGACAGCACGGCGTTCCACTCGCTGTCCGAGGCGCCGCGCTGGCTCAGGCCACGCGCGAGTGCGTTCAGCTCGCGCACCGTCGCGGGCACGCGGTCGCGCGCGCCCTCGGCCCGGAGCACGCCGAGGACGAGCGCCCAGTTGACGCCGTTCACGGCGGAGATCCGCTGGAGATCCCTGGCGAACGCCGGGGACAGGCGCTTCGCAGGGGGCGTCGGGTCGGGCAGCGCGCGGTTGAGCCAGATCGTCGGCGCACCGCCCTCCTGCTCGATCGTCGGCGCCTTCGCCTTCGACTCCTTCGCCCGGCGGACGACCCAGTGGCGCGTGTCGACCTTCGGCGCCGGCGCGGCCGGCGTCTCCGGAGCAAGCACGTACGCGTCGGGCGCCGCGGCCTCGGGAGCGACGGCGGCGTCGTTCGACGTCGCCGGAGCCGCCTCGGCGGACTCCGCAGCGGGCTCGGCGGGCTGCGCCTCGGGCGCGGCCGACTCGGTGGCCTCGGCAGCCGCGGCGAAGTCCGCCCCCTGCTCGCCCTGCGCGACGGCGTCCGCCAGCGCAGGCTCCTCGGCCGGTGCGGCCTCGGCGGGTGCGGGTGCCTCGGCGGCGGGTGCCGCCTCTTCCATCGGTGCGGCCTCGGGCGGCGCGGCGAGCGCGTCGGCCTGGGCCTCCTGCTGGGCGAGCTCGGCGCAGACGCTCTCGTCCTCGCCGGTGGCCTGCATGAGCGCTGCGCAGCGCGCAGGCTCGAGCGCCTTCGCGACGAAGTCGCCGCCGACGGCCGTGAAGCTGGCGGCGGCGAAGAAGACGGTCACGAGGCCGAAGCTCGTCGCGAGCTTGCGGGTGTTGCGGGGACGACGGGCCGCCGTGGGCTCGTCGGGCTCGGCCACCGGCGCAGGCGTCGGCGTCCGCTCCTCTCCCGTGTCCGACCACTCGTCCCAGCCCCGGCTTCGGCGGACGGCGCGCACAAGCGCAACGGCCCAGCCGAGCAGGGCGAGGAAGAGCACCCGGACGAACAGCTTCCGAATGCGATGCGTTCCTTCCATCAGCCTTTCGCTCCCTCCGTTGGGCGCCGAGGCCGCTCCCTCCGACGCGAATTGATCGTTCGCATCCGTGCCGCAACGGACGTGCTCTCCTTATCGCGCCGTCGACGCGATCGACCGCTCCCTCTTGCGAGGGATCCACGCAAGACCGGCCGACGGGTTCCCTCTATTGGGTGTCGCTCTCGGAACAGAACGGCCCGATCAACCGTGCACGAGCCACAGGCGTCGCGGCGACGTCTCGAACCGAAGGACGTGCCAGCTTGACCGACGCCGGCCTCGAGCAGCGAGAGCCACACCGAACCTCCATTGCCACGGCGCGGCGTGTCCGCATGCGCGCGCACCGAGCCTGCGAGGGGAGGTGAATCCCACATGACGATTCGGACCTGGATCGACTCTCTCCGCACGCGCGAGGAGGGTCAGACGATGGCGGAGTACGGCGTCGTCCTCGGCGTGATCACGATCGCAGCCGTCGGCGCGTTCCTCCTCCTGGGCCAGCGCATCGACGACGCGATCAACGCCGTCGTCGCGCTGCTTCCGTAGGACGGCCGGCGCGGGGCGCGGAGCCCCGTCCCTCCCGGCGGGTGAATCCACGCCGCGGAGGGACAAGTTCACCCGAACGAGGGTCTCCGCGCCCCAGCGCCGCTCCGACAATCGCAGCAACGAGCCACAGGCGTTGCGGCCGCGCCGAGACAGTCGAGGAGATCAACAGCGTGACCGCCTCAGTCGTTTCGATCGTTCAGGAAGCTTCTTCGCAGCACCTCGTCGGGCTCGGTTCGGCCCCATCGCGCGCCGGTGCGCGCACCGATCGTTCGAAGGGAGGTGACCTGCACATGACGTTTCGCACCTGGATCGACTCTCTCCGCACGCGCGAGGAGGGTCAGACGATGGCGGAGTACGGCGTCGTCCTCGGCGTGATCACGATCGCGGCCGTCGGCGCGTTCCTGCTCCTGGGCCAGCGCGTGGACGACGCGATCAACGCTGTCGTCGCGCTGCTCCCGTAGTCGCTCGACCACTTGCGGTGGGCCCTCTCGAGCGAGGGGGCCCACCGATCTTCGACGCACCACTGGGAAACCACAATTTTGCTGAGCCGCAGACAACTCAACTTCCGAAGCGAGCGAGGTCAGACGATGACCGAGTTCGCGGTCGTGCTGCCGATCCTGTGCGTGCTCCTCTTCGGGATCATCCAGTTCGGCATCCTCTACAACAACTACGTCACGGTCACCGATGCGGCGCGCGCAGGTGCGCGCAAGGCGGCCGTCAGCCGGCACACCGACCCGAACGACGGTTGTGACACGGCCCGCACGTCCGCGGCGACGCTCGACCCGGCGCAGCTCGGCTGCGCGGTCTCGGTCTCCGGACCGCTCGATCGCCCCGGCGCCGACGTCACGGTCACCGTCACCTATCCCTACTCGATCGACCTGATGGGCATCGCGCTCCAGTCGGGGACGCTCGAGGCGAAGACCACGGAGCGAATGGAATGATGCGTTTGCGCAGCGAACGGGGCCAGACCATGGTCCTTACGACGCTCTTCGTCGCGGCACTGCTCGGCATTGCGGCGCTCGTCCTCGACCTCGGCACCTGGTTCCGCGACCAGCGCGACCTCCAGGCGGTCGCCGACGCGGCCGCTCTGGCCGGCGCGCAGGAGCTGCCCGAGGACACCGGTCTCGCCAGCGCTCGGGCGAGCGACTACACGGCCAAGAACGGCGGCCCGTCCCCTTCGATCACGTTCAGCAGCACGATCAGCGGCTTCGGCGCGAACACGATCCGCGTCGAGCTCGAGCGGCCCGCACCGGGCTTCTTCGCGAAGGTCTTCGGCGTCGACTCGGTCGACATCCGCGCCCATGCGGTCGCGCGGGCGTCGTATCCGTCCGCCGCCCGCTGGGTCGCCCCGATCACCGTGAACGAGAAGCACCCGATGCTGAACTGCAACCCGCGTCCGTGCTGGGGCGACATGACCGAGATCCAGCTCGAGCACCTGCATCGCCCGGGGTCCGGGACCGCCTCCGGCTCGTTCGCGCTCATCAGCCTGAACGACGACGACGTCGACGCGGACACGCTCGCCGAGTGGCTCCTGAAGGGCTACGACGGGATGATGGGGTTGGGCGACTTCCGCTCGGCGCCGTCGGCGAACTTCAACAACGGGCAGTTCCAGTCCGCCCTGGAGAAGCGGAAGGGCACCGAGATGCTCTTCCCGATCTACCGCAAGATCACCGGGTCCGGGTCGACGGCGCAGTACGAGATCATCGGCTGGGTCGGCTTCGTCGTCACGCACGTGACGGGCGGCGGCTCGAGCCAGAAGCTGCAGGGGTACTTCACGCGGGTCGTGTGGGAGGGCATCCCCGCAACCACGGCTCCCGCGACCGACTTCGGAGTCCGATCAATCGAGCTCATCGAATGAGCCACGACTAAGAGGAAGAGGAACAACAACAATGACATACCGCCTCAGAAACATCCTCCTCGCCGTCGTGCTCGCGGTTCTGGCTGCATTCCTGACCGCGATGTACGTCGCGAGCTACCAGAACCGCGTCGATGCGGGTCAGGAGAAGGTCAAGGTCTTCGTCGCCAAGAGCGACATCCCGCCGGGCACGCCCGCGGAGGCCCTGAAGAACAAGGTCTCGCAGAAGGAGATCCTCAGCAGGGACGTCGTCCCCGTCGCCGTCTACGAGCTGGACGCGGTCGAGGGGCAGACGACCTCGCAATGGATCTACAGCGGCGAGCAGGTCAGCGCGCGCCGCTTCAACGCGACGGGTCGGACCGGGATCCACGCGGAGCTGAAGGGCAACCTCCGGGCGATGGCGATCAACGGCAACCAGCACCAGCTGCTCGCCGGGATCGTCAAGGCCGGCGACCACGTCGACATCCTCGCGAACTTCAAGATCGGCAGCGACATCAACGTCACGCGGGTCCTGCTTCGCGATGTCAGGGTGCTCCGTGCACCCCAGGGCGCCGGTGGCGTCGACTCGAAGATCACCGCATCGTCTTCGGACGGGGCCTTCTCGGCAATCCTCCAGCTGACCGACTCCCAGGCGCACAAGCTGTTCCTGACGACCGCCGGCAACGAGGACCACGAGTGGTGGCTCACGCTCCGCGCGCCTGCGGAGGCAACGGACAGCCCGGAGAGCATCACCAGCGTCCCGTCGGCGGTCCGCGACGGCCTGCCGGCGAGCCAGCTGAGCCGGGCCGGTCAGCTCGACGAGAACGGAGACAACTGATGAATCGCATCCGCGTCTACATCACGGGATCCTGCGACGGGCTCGACACCCTTCGCCAGGCGCTTTCCGAGCACCCCGACCTCGACATGGTCGGGTGGAGCGAGAACGTCCTGGAGGCCGCGCCCGCCCTCACCGGCGGACACCTCCAGTGCGTCCTCCACGCGACGCGTTCGTCGACGCTCCCCGCCGACGAGCTCGCCCAGATGCGCGAGCACACCCAGGCGCCGATCGTCATCCTCGCCTCCGGCGAGGCGTCGGCCCTGCTCGAGCAGGCGCTCGACTCGGACGTCGCCGACGTCCTGCTGCTCCCACAGCTCGCCGACAACGTCGTCTTCTCGATCCGCAAGGCGGCCCACGTCGGCCGGCGGCTCCAGGCCGAAGGCGGCCACGGTCGCCGCGGGCACATCCTGACCGTCTTCTCGCCGAAAGGCGGGACGGGCAAGACCGTGACGGCGACGAACGTTGCCACCTCGTTCGCGAAGAACGACAAGAAGCGGACGCTCCTGATCGACCTCGACCTCCAGTTCGGCGACGCCGCGATCATGCTCGGCGTCGAGCCCGAGAAGACGATCTACGACCTGGTCGTCGCCCCGGGCGAGCTGGACACGGAGAAGCTGGCCGGGTACACGACCCGGCACTCGTCGGGCCTCGACATCCTCCCCGCGCCGTTGCGGCCGGAGGACGCCGAGCTCGTGACCGAGGTGAAGATCACCCGGCTGCTCGAGGTGGCACGCGAGTCGTACGACATCATCGTCGTCGACACCTCCCCGTTCTTCCACGGGCCGATGCTGGCCACGCTGGACCGGACGGACGAGCTGATCGTGCTGTGCGGGCTCGACGTGCCCACGCTCAAGAACGTGAAGCTGAGCCTGCACACGCTCGACCTGCTCTCGTTCCCGGGGAACAAGATCCGCTACGTCCTCAACCGGGCGAACTCGAAGGTCGGGATGAAGAAGTCGGAGGTCGAGCAGGCGCTCGGCGTCAAGATCCACTTCGAGGTCCCGAGCGATCGTGCCGTGCCGCTTGCGGTCAACCGCGGCGTCCCGGCGATCATCGCGGACACCGGTTGCGACTTCTCGCGCGCCGTGCGTGCGATGTCGAAGGGACTCCTCCTCCAGGGCGACGGACAGAAGGCCAAGCGCCGGATGTTCGCGCTCGCGAGGTAGCCATGGGCCTCCACGACCGCATCGCCAAGCAGAACGGGAGCGGCGACGGCGCGTCCGTCGCCGAGCTCCCGGTCTCCGGCGGCCACGCCGCCGAGAGCACCGCGCAGCCGGCCGTCCGGCCGACGCACGATCCGTATGCGGAGCTGAAGACCCGCATCCACCATGCGGTGATCGCGAAGCTCGGGCCGGAGCTGTTCAAGCGCGAGACGACGGAGGACCTCTCCGAGCGTGTCCTCCACGCCGTCACCGAGCAGCTGGCGCTCGACCGGACGCCGCTGACGCGCGAGGAGCGCCGTCAGATCGTCCGCGAGATCACGGACGACATCCTCGGCTACGGCCCGCTCGAGCCGCTGCTCCACGACGACTCGGTCACGGAGGTCATGGTCAACAACTACGACTCGATCTACGTGGAGCGTTCGGGCAAGATCGAGCGCGCCGACACCGGGTTCGTGGACAACGCGCACCTGCTCCGGATCATCGACAAGATCGTGTCGCAGGTCGGACGCCGGATCGACGAGGCCTCGCCGATGGTCGACGCCCGCCTCCCCGACGGAAGCCGCGTCAACGCGATCATCCCGCCGCTCGCCCTGCGCGGGCCGACGCTGACGATCCGGAAGTTCTCGCGCGACCCGTACACGATGGACGACCTGATCTCGTTCGGCTCGCTCACTCCGAAGGCCGCGCAGTTCCTTGCGGCCTGCGTCAAGGGCAAGCTGAACGTGCTCATCTCGGGAGGTACCGGCACCGGTAAGACGACCATGCTGAACGCGATGTCGGCGTACGTCCCGACCGACGAGCGCATCGTCACGATCGAGGACGCGGCGGAGCTCCAGCTCCAGCAGCACCACGTGATCACGCTCGAGTCGCGCCCGCCGAACATCGAGGGCAGCGGCGAGATCCGCATCCGCGAGCTCGTCCGCAACGCCCTGCGCATGCGCCCCGACCGGATCATCGTCGGCGAGGTCCGCGGTCCCGAGACCCTGGACATGCTCCAGGCGATGAACACGGGCCACGAGGGCTCGCTGACCACGATCCACGCGAACTCCCCTCGCGACGCGCTGTCGAGGCTCGAGACGCTCGTGCTCACCGCCGGCGTCGAGCTGCCTCACCGCGCGATCCGCGAGCAGATCGCGAGCGCATTCGACCTGCTCGTGCAGATCTCGCGGCTCGTCGACGGCTCTCGTCGCGTCACGCACGTCTCCGAGGTGCTCGGCATGGAGTCCGACGTGATCACGCTCCAGGACGTCTTCATCGCGCGTCCGCCGGACGAGGAGTCGATGGCGGCAGGCCACGGTCGGCTGCTCCACCCGCTGTCCTGCAACGGGCTCAAGCCGCACTTCCTCGAGAAGATGTCGGCGAATGGGGTCGCGCTGCCCGGGAACTTTTTCGAGCAGGACAATCCAAACCGTCCCGCCTTCGCGGCGGCCTCCTACGGGAGCTGACGATGCGGGCCGCCTCCCTCGTCGTCATCGCGGTTCTCGCTCTCGCGGGGCCCGCATCCGCCGCGGAATCCATCCAGGTCGGCGCAGCCGACACGTCCGACTACCCGACGATCCGCTACTCGGTGGTCACGCCGACGCCGTCCTCGGCCGCGCCCAGCGTGCGGGAGAACGGCCAGCCGGTCCTCGGCTTCGCGGCCGAGAACCTCGCACGCACCAAGAGCGTGGTGCTCGCGATCGACCGCTCCCGCTCGATGGCGGGAACGGCGCTCGCGGACGCGGTCGCAGCCGCACGGTCGTTCATCGCCGCGAAGCCGGCGAACGACCGGGTCATGGTGATCGGCTTCGGGCGGCAGGCCGTCCGGCTGACCGGGTTCTCGAGCGCGACGATCGACTCGGACGCCGCGCTCGCGTCGGTGGCGGTCGACACGCGGCAGGGGACCGCGCTCTACGACGCCGTGGCCCTCGGCTCGCGCGCGCTCGCTGCCGAGACCGCGCAGGGCCGGGTGCTGATCATCCTCACCGACGGCGACGACGTCTCGAGCCGGACCACGCTCGCGAAGGCGGCCGACCAGGCCCGCCGAGCGGGAGTCGCCGTGTACGCGATCGGGATCGAGGGCGACGGGTTCTCGCCGGACGCGCTCGCCGAGCTCGGACGGGTGACGGGCGGCGCGTACTTCCCCGCGGCTTCGAGCGCCGCGGTGTCCGACGCCTACGCGGCGATCGCAGAGCAGCTCCGCCGCACGTGGCGCGTGACATACCTGACGGCGGCCCGCCCGGGCCAGTCGGTTCAGCTGAAGACGACGATGCCGGGGCTCGGCACGCACAGCTCGACCGCGCGGATGCCCGGCGACTCGTCGGCGGCGTTCGTCGAGCCGAGCGGCGGCTCCAAGATCCCCGACTTCATCTTCGACAACAACCTCGGCACGATGCTGCTCGCGCTCTTCGCGGGCAGCTGCACGATCGCGGCCGTGGGCCTCCTCCTCGCCACGCCCGGTGGGACGCGCCTGCGCCGCCGGATCGAGCCGCACACCGCCGAGACGCGCAAGCGGCGACGCGGCAAGACCGGACCGCGCGAGCGCTTCGCGGCGGCGTCGGGGATGCTCTCCGCGACCGAGAAGTCGCTGGCGCACCTCAGCTTCTGGAAGAAGATGCACCGCTCGATCGAGCGTGCTGACCTGCCGCTGCGCACGGTCGAGTTCTTCTACATCTGCCTCGGCAGCGGGCTCGTCTTCGGGCTCGTCTCCGCGGCGGCGGCCCTGCCCGCGGTCGCGATCCTGCTCGCGATGGTCGGCGGCGCCTTCGCCCCCGTCGGCTTCGTGTGGTTCAAGGCCCGCAAGCGGATGAACGCGATCGAGGACCAGCTGCCGGACCTGCTGATCACGATCGCCGCCTCGCTCAAGGCCGGCCACAGCTTCCGCCAGGGCCTCCAGGCCGTCGTCGACGAGGGCCAGCCGCCCGCCGCCGACGAGTTCCGGCGCGTCCTCACCGAGACGAGCCTCGGCCGCCCGATGGACGACGCGCTGAACGAGATGTCGGAGCGCATCGGGTCGAAGAACCTCGACTTCGTGATCACGGCCGTGACGATCCAGCGCCAGGTCGGAGGGTCGCTCGCCGGGATCTTCGACATGGTCGCGGACGCGGTGCGGCAGCGCCAGCAGTTCATGCGGAAGATCAAGGGCCTCACCGCGATGGGCCGCATGTCGGCCTACGTGCTGATCGGCCTCCCGTTCTTCCTCGCGTTCATGTTCACCATCATCAACCCGCAGTACATGAGTCCGCTGTGGGACACGTCGGCGGGGCACAAGATCATCATCTCCGGGATCGTGATGATGGTGATCGGCAGCTTGCTCCTCAAGAAGATCGTCTCCTTCAAGGGGTGACCGCACAATGATCCTCGCACTCGCAATCGCCTGTCTGTTCGGAGCGGTCTTCCTGGCCAGCGAGGTCGTGAGCGTCGGCGCCCGCGAGCGTGCGCTCGCCCTCCGCCGAGCAGCGCACTACGCACGCCCGCGCGTCTCGACCGGCCCCGAGCGGCTCAAGTTCCGGGAGCGCGTCATCTTCCCGGCGGCGGGCCGGCTCGCGAAGCTCACGCTGCGCGCGAACCCGCGCGTGACCGTCGAGTCCGTCCGGCTGAAGCTGATGGCCGCTGGCCTCGGGCGCCGCGTCACTCCGACCGCGTTCCTCGCCACGAAGGCGATGTTCGCGATCGGCCTCGGCTTCCTCGGCCTCCTCGTCGGCACGGCCGTCGGGTTCATGGCGACCGTGATCTTCGCGCTCTCGTGGGGCTTCGGCGGCTTCGCGCTCCCGGGGATCTTCGTCTCGATGAAGGCGCGAGGCCGGCGCGAGCAGATCCGCGCCGAGCTGCCGGACGCGCTCGACCTCCTCGCCGTCAGCGTCGAGGCCGGCCTCGGCTTCGACGGCGCGGTCGACAAGCTCACCGACCACATGGACGGTGCGCTCGCCGAGGAGTTCGCACTGACCCTCGGCGAGATGCGGATCGGCGAGAGCCGGCACGACGCGCTCAAGAAGCTCTCCGAGCGCGTGGACACGCCCGAGGTCGCAGCGTTCACCCGCGCGATCATCCAGGCCGACCAGCTCGGCATCTCGCTCGGGCGCATCCTCAAGGTGCAGTCGGCGGACTCCCGCAACCGCCGGCAGATGGCAGCCGAGGAGAGGGCCATGAAGGCGCCGATCAAGATGCTCTTCCCGACGGTCGCCTTCATCTTCCCGGCGATGTTCCTCGTCGTCCTGGGCCCCGCGGTCCTCAGCCTCAAGGAGATCCTCTGATGCCCGAAGGACACGAGACCGAGAAGGGCTTCGGGACCGGGCTCCGGCGCCAGCTCCAGAAGCGCCAGGATCCGGCCGACGAAGCGCAGGAGACCCCGGCGCACATCGTCGCCGAGGAGGTGCTCGCCGAGACCGAGCCGGTTTACGAGCCCGAGTTCGATTCGAACGGGGCCCCGCCGGCTCCGGACGTCGAGATCATCCGCTCCGAGCTCGCCTCCGCCCTCGGCCGCGAGCGCGACCTGCGCGCGGCGATGGCCGAGCAGGCCGCGATGCTCGAGCGCGAGCTCGCAGGCCCGCAGGGCCTCAACCTCCGCGCCGCCGAGCTCGACCAGCGCGCCGCGACGCTCGCGGCTCGGGAGAACGAGTTCGCCTCGCGCGAGCAGGAGCTGACCGAGCGGTCCGAACAGCTCACCGCGGAGGAGCGCAGGATCGCCGCGATGCGCACCGAGGTCGCCGAGACCGAGGCGCGCTTCGACGAGCGCGAGCGGCAGATCCAGTCGAAGTTCCGCGAGCTCTCGAGCACGGACCGGGACCGCACCGAGGCCCAGGCGCAGCTCGCGAAGCAGGAGGCGGGCCTGGCGCAGCGCGAGCGCGAGCTTCGCATGGCCGAGCAGGAGATCGAGGCCCGGGAGCAGGAGATGCTCTCGAAGGTCGAGGCTCGCGAGGCCGCGCTGCTCGTACGCGAGAGCGCGACGACGGCCCGCGACGACGAGGTCTCGCAGCGCGAATCACAGCTGTTCGAGAAGCAGCGCGAGCTGGCCAAGATCGAGGGCCGGCTGACGGCGCGCGAGGAGGCCGTCGAGAACCGGGAGAACGAGTTCGCCGCGCGCGAGGAGACGCTTCGCGCCGCCGAGCGGTCGTTCGAGACGAAGCAGGTGTCCGTCGGGCAGCTCGACAGCGAGACGCAGGAGCGCCTCGCCCGGCTCGACGATCGCGAAGGCGAACTGGCCGCGCGCGAGGCGGAGCTCAACCGCCAGCTCGCGACGCTCCGCCGCGTGGAGCGCGACGAGGGCAAGGCCGAGGAGCTGGAGCACAAGCAGCAGGCGCTGCAGGAGCGCGAGCGCGAGCTGGCCGCACGCGAGGCCGAGCTCGGCTCGAGCGACGCACTGATTCAGGCCCAGCGCGAGCGGCTGGAGCGGCGGGAGAAGCGACTCAACTCCACGGAGCAGTCGCTCTCCGATCGGATCCACGAGGTCGATGAGCGCGAGGCTGAAGTCGAGGCGCGCGAAGCGCGCGTCGAGGCCGACCTCGAGCTCCGCGAGGAGAAGCTCGAGAGGCGGGAGCTGCAAGTCGCGGAGCTCGAGGAAAGGCTCGGGAAGAAGGAGCACCAGCTCGCGGCGTACGTCGGGCAACTCCAGGGCGAGTTCGACAAGAAGGAGTCGGACTGGTGGGAGAAGCAGCTCGGACGGCCGCTGACCGAGAAGGTCTGAGCAGCGCGGCAGTTACCCCCTAGGGGTATACTGTCGCGCATGACCGAGCACACGTACTCCGTCCCCGCGATGCACTGCGGGAACTGCACCGCCGCCGTCGAGCGGGAGGTCTCCCTCGTCGAGGGCATCGACAGCGTCGAGGCCGATCTCGCCTCCAAGCTCGTCCGGGTCCGCGGCGAGCGGATCGACGACGCGGCCGTCCGCGCCGCGATCGAGGAAGCCGGGTACGCCGCGGCGTGAGCGCACAGGCGACGATCACGCTCGAGATCGAGGGCATGACCTGCGCGGCCTGCGTGTCGCGGGTCGAGCGGAAGCTGAACAGGCTCGAGAGCGTCGACGCCGCCGTCAACCTCGCCACCGAGACCGCGCGCGTCCGCTACGACGCGGAGCGGGTCGGGCTCGACGCGCTGCTCGGCGCCGTCGAGTCCGCCGGGTACCGCGCGGCGCCGGCCTCGGGCGCGCGCGCACAGCGCGAGACCCGACCGCTCCGCCTCGTCGTCGCCGCTGCGCTCTCGGCGCCGCTCGTCGCGCTCATGCTCCCCCCACTCCAGTTCGAGGGCTGGGAATGGCTCGCGTTCGCGCTCGCCACACCGGTCGTCCTCTGGGCGGGCTGGCCGTTCCACCGGGCCGCCCTGCTGAATGCGCGCCACATGGCCGCGACGATGGACACGCTCGTCTCGATCGGAACGCTGGCGGCCTGGGGCTGGTCGGTCGTGGCGCTCCTGCTCGACGCCGGCGAGACCTACTTCGAGGTCGGCGCGATCATCACGACGCTGATCCTGCTCGGGCGCTGGCTCGAGTCGAGCGCGCGACGGCGCTCGGGCGCGGCCATCCGCTCCCTCCTCGAGCTCGGCGCGAAAGAAGCGCGCGTGCTGCGCGACGGCCGCGAGGTCGTCGTCGCCGTCCAGGCGCTCGCGCCCGGCGACCGGTTCGTCGTCCGTCCCGGCGAGAAGATCGCGACCGACGGCCTCGTCGACGACGGGGAGTCCGCGGTCGACCAGTCGATGCTGACGGGTGAGCCGATGCCCGTGGAGGTTCGGCGTGGCGACGAGGTCGCGGGCGCGACGGTGAACACGTACGGGCGGCTCGTCGTGCGGGCGACGCGCGTCGGCGCGGAGACCGCGCTCGCGCAGATCGCTCGGCTCGTCGCCGAGGCGCAGTCCGGCAAGGCCGACGTCCAGCGGCTCGCGGACCGCGTCTCCGCCGTCTTCGTGCCGGTCGTGCTCGCGCTCGCGGTCGCGACGCTCGCCGGCTGGCTGCTCCTGAGCGGCGATGCCGCCGACGCGTTCACCGCCGCGGTCGCCGTCCTGATCATCGCGTGCCCCTGCGCGCTCGGGCTCGCGACACCGACCGCCCTGATGGTCGGCACCGGCCGCGGCGCGCAGCTCGGCATCCTGATCAAGGGGCCCGAGGTGCTCGAGCAGACGCGCCGGATCACCACCGTCGTGCTCGACAAGACCGGGACGGTCACCGCCGGCCGGATGCAGCTCGTCAACGGCCTCCCGCCGGACGTGCTGCGGCTTGCGGGCGCGGTCGAGGCGGCGAGCGAGCATCCCGTCGCGCAGGCCGTCGCCACGGCCGCGCGCGAGCGCTTCGCGTCACTCCCCGAGGTCACGAGCTTTCGCAACCTCCCGGGTGAAGGTGTGGTGGGGGTCGTCGAGGGTCGGAGGGTCCAGATCGGCCGCGAGGGCGTCGCCGTCGACGGCGAGCGGGTCGGCGTGCTCGAGCTCGAGGACCGCGTCAAGCCCACGAGCCGCGAGGCGGTGGATCAGCTCCGCGAGCTCGGGCTCACACCGGTCCTCCTGACCGGCGACGTCGAGGCGACCGCCCGCCGGGTCGCCGACGAGGTCGGGATCGAGCGCGTCGTCGCCGGTGTCCTCCCCGGCGGCAAGGCCGAGGAGATCGAGCGCCTCCAGCGTGCGGGCGAGGTCGTCGCGATGGTCGGCGACGGCATCAACGACGCGCCCGCGCTCGCCCAGGCCGACCTGGGGCTCGCGATCGGAACCGGGACCGACGTCGCGATCGAGGCGAGCGACGTCACGCTCGTCTCGGGAGACCTGCGTGCGGCGGCCGACGCGATCCGGCTCGCGCGGCGCACGCTGCGCACGATCAAGGGCAACCTCTTCTGGGCGTTCGCCTACAACGTGGCCGCGATCCCGCTCGCCGTCGCCGGGCTGCTCAGCCCGATCGTCGCCGCCGCCGCGATGGCGTTCTCGTCGATCTTCGTCGTCACCAACTCACTTCGTCTTCGCCGATTCAGGAGCGCACGCACATGAGCCACGAGCACGGCTACGACAAGCAGGCGCTCGGAAAGCGCCTACGGCGGATCGAGGGGCAGGTCCGCGGGATCGAGAGGATGGTCGAGGACGACCGCTACTGCATGGACCTGCTCACGCAGATCGCCGCGGTCTCGAAGGCGCTCGAGTCGGTCGCGCTCGAGGTCCTCGACGAGCACGTGAAGCACTGCGTCGCCGGCGCGCTGGCATCGGGCGACGAGCGGGCCGCCGCTGAGAAGAGCGAAGAGCTCCTCGCGGCCGTGCAGCGGTTCGCGCGAACCCGCTAGCGCTGCTGCTCGCGACGCTCGTCGGGCGTCGTGTCTTCCTGGGGCGCACCGCCCGGGCCGCTCATCGCGACGCCTTCCGCCTCGACGATCTCCCGCGGGTCCGCGCTGCGGTACTCCGCGTCCTGGAGCCCGCCGCGCGGGTCGCCCTCGACCTCGAGCGCGGTCGTGTCGGCCCGCTGCTTGTTCGCCCGGTGCTCGTCGTCGGTCGCCCAGGCCCCCACGCCGCCGGCGCCCACTCTGCCCCTGCGGTCGAGGAATCGTCCGAGCCAGCTCACGCCTGGGTCTTCCCGCGTGCCGCTACACTGAACCTCCGCCACGGGGCCCATTCGTCTAGTGGCCTAGGACACCGCCCTCTCACGGCGGCGGCACGGGTTCGAATCCCGTATGGGCCTTTCCGGCACGCCTGGCTTCGCGAACTCCGCATGGGTACGCGAGTCAGGCGTGTCCCCGATGCCTGCGAGAACCGTGCCGTGCAAACCTCTGCGGAACCTGCATCTGAGCCTCGCCCCCGCAGCGCTGCGGTACGGACAGCGGATCAGACCCCGAGAGCCGGGATCGGGACCGGACGGCCTATGGACTTCGCGAGGCGCCCGCGATACCGTCGTCAGTCCGGGGACGCCGCGCTCGCGTCGGGCAACGTGGGGCGGCCACCACACCAGACTCTTTCGCGCGTCCCCGGGCCTCTCCGTGTCGAAAGACGGGCCCCAAGGCCCGCACGACCGCTCAGTAGCGGCGGCCACCACGCGGACGAGAGCGGCGCCTCCGCGCCACCGCCCACCAACCGATGGCAGCCGCAGCCACGAACGCCCCGACCGCAAACACAACGACCCCTCCCACGGCGCTACTCCGGTGAGTCGCGTGAACGTGGGTCGAGCTTGGCTGCCATCGAGCCGACGTGACCGAACTTCTCGACCACCCAATACCGGTCGGTCTTCTCCAGCACGCGCTCGACATCCAGCCCCACATGCTCGTCGGCGGGCCACACGAAGAAGCGCGCCGGATGCTGTCGCACCACCTCGTACTCGTCGACGGTCATCCGAATGGCCTCCGTGCAACTCTCGTTGGCGCACTCGCAGACGAAGTCGTTGAGCCGATTGATCGGTGTGAACGCCTTGTTGAGCGGCTCGATGCGTTCGTTGATCTCGCGGAACAGCGATTGGTTCTTGGCCGCACGCTGCTCGCGGAAGATGCTCCTCGGTTCGATTGTTGCCATCTCATCCCCCGCTTCCTACCGATGACGCAGGTCAAATCGGCCGGGGAGTGAGTACGGACGGAAGGCACCCAAGGGGTCTCGCCTCGGCTGAGAGACACAGTAGCCGCGATCGGGTCAGCCCGCGGCGGCCCGGCGGGCGACGTCGCCGATGATCTCGACCAGCTCCCGCGGGCGCGACCACATCGGCCAGTGGCTCGTCGGCAGGTCGACCCAGGTGACGTTGCGGAGCTCGGCGAACCCGCCGAGCCACGTCTGGCCCTGCTCCACGGCCTCCTTGTACTGCTCGGAGGTGTACGCCGTGCAGATGGCGGTGCTGGGGACGTCGAGGCGCGCATCGTTGGTCAGCTCGGGGAAGTCGCGCAGGGCGCCGCCCGGCTCGGGCACGGCGCGCTGCCGGAACGTCTCGAGCTGCTCCTCGCTGAGGCCGTCGAGGTTCTCCTCCTGCCGGAGCTCCTCCAGCGAGGGCATGGGCTTCTCCGCCCCCTGGAAGTCGGGGTCGAGCGCGGCCGACGCCGGGCCCGTGTCGACGTAGACCATGGCCGCGATCTGCTCGGGCATGCGGTCGGTGACCGCGTAGCCGGAGGCGCCGGCTCCGCTGTGCACGGCGAGCAGGACGGGCGTTCCGGCCCGCTCCACGGCCTCGCAGATCGCGTCGACGTGGTCGGACAGCCCGATCGAGGAGCGGTCGGCGTCGACCGACTCGAGCCCGGGCAGCGTGAGCGCCGTCACGTCGTGACCGTCGGCCCGGAGCAGTGAGGCGACCTCGTCCCAGGCCCAGGCGCCGAGCCAGAATCCTGGCACGAGGACGATCGGCGCGGCCATGGGCCGAGCCTAACGGGCCGAACGGCCCATTGCGGGCGAGGCGTCGCCGTCATACCGTGGGGTCAGAGGCATGGACTCCGACGACCCCGACCTGAGCGTCGACCTCGCGCGCTGGTTCAAGGCCGACGAGCTCGAGCGCTGCCCGCGCTGCGGGAACCGGCGGCTGATCCCGAGCGAGGCCTCCGAGCAGGACATCCGGATCTGCCTCGACTGCGGCGGGATCGACATCCGCGAGTCGACCTAGGTCGAGCGAGGCGCGAGGTGGCGCCGGCCGAGACCGGCGCCACCCACAAACGCGCCTACTTGTTCTTGCCCTTGGCCTTTCCGCGCTTGCGCTTCGCGGCCTTCGCCTGCTTCGCTTCCTTCGCCTCGGTGAGCGTCGCGGAGACGGCGTCTCGCGCCGCCACGCACGCGCCGAGCGCTGCGCCGGTCCTGCCGGCGGCGATGCACTCGGCCAGTGCCTCCATGATGCGCTCGTGCGTCAGACCGGCGTTCCGCGCATGCGCCATCGTGGACGCGCACTTGCCCATGCCGTTCCGCGTGCCGCTCGTCGACCAGAGCTCGTTGAAGGCCTCCCGGCCCATTCGGGCTCGGAGGGCGTTGCACACGTGACCTGGGCGCACCTTGCCGCCCGCTGTGCCGTCGTCGGGCCCGAAGGTGTGCGTCGTCCCGTTGATCGTCACGCTCCGCAACAGCACGGTCTGCTCCTTGTCGGCCAGCTTCCAACCCCCGTCGACGGCGAACTGGATGCCGGTCACTGCCTGCGAGCCGAGAAGCGCGACCGCTGCGGCCCACGTAGAGCACTGGGTTCCCCCCGTGAACTGCGAAGTGTCGACGCGACAGGCGTCCGACGTGCCGACGAGGTTGCCGCTGTCCAGGAACGTGTTCTGCGCGCAGCCCGTGAAGGTCGGCGACGGGCCGAGATAGACGAACACGTTCTTGCCGCCGACGTTGATCTGGAAGCGCGGCGAGCCGCCGGCGCAGTCGTCGTCCGTAACGTTGTAGACGGCCGACAGCGTCGTCAGCGAGCCCAGCGTCGTCCCTGTCGGAACGGTGAACGACACCGCGCCGAAGTCGTTCGTCGCCACGGCGTCCGAGAAGTCGGACACGAGCTTGACGTTGTCGCCCTCCACGGTCGCCGTCCCGGACAAGGTGAAACTCTGCGCCGCGGCCGGCCCGGCGACGGCCAAGCCGACGACCGCGACGAGCGCGAAGATGATCCTTCTCACGATTCGACCCCCCTCGATGTTCTCTCGATTTCCTGAGGGTAGATGCCCGCAGTGCATCCGACCATGCGGGCGCGCTCGTAAGGATTGCGTTAGCTACTGGAGCGGAGCGCTCTCGCGGAGCGTGCCCGCGCGCTGGTGGCGCGCCGTGATCCCCAGCGTTCCGCCCTTCGGCGCCTCAACCACCCACTCGAGCTTCGAGCGGTCCGTGGTCGCGTCGTTCGTCGTCCACCAGAGCGTCGAGCGCTTGTGGACGCGGCCGTCGAGCTGGCCCGCCTTCGTGAGCCGCTCGCCCGCGAGCAGCCGCGCGCCGTCCGGCAGGTCGAGCTCGACCTCGAGCTCCCGGACCGCCTTGCGCTGGAGCGCCATCTCCGACACGTTCGTCGGGAGCCAGCCGGTGTTCTCGAGCACGAGCTGCACGCGGTGGACCCCCTCTCCGACGCCCTCGACGTCGAGCGAGCGTACTGCGAGCTTCGGCGAGATCAGGCAGTGGAAGATGGCGAGGTCGGTGTGCGGCGCCACCTCGGACTCGAGCTGCTCGAACGGCGCGTTGTACCAGGCGTAGAAGAGATCCCAGCCGCCGAGCTCGACCGGTCCGAGCTGCGGATGCTCGAACGGCGTCCATTCGGCGTACCCGCGGCCGCCCAGCTTCTCCTGCTGCCAGCGGTAGAGCGTGAGGTCGTCCTCCGGCGGGTGGTCGCGGATCCACTCGATGAACTTGTAGTCCGTGATCCCGGCCTGCCGCTGCGGGCTCCAGAACTCCGTCGTCCACGAGAAGACGCCGCGCTGGTCGTACATGAAGTCGTGCGCGGAGCCGCGGATCGACTGCTTCGGGTCGTACGCGAAGTCGTGGAACACCGACACGGCGGGGTAGCCGGTCAGCTTCGTCGCGACCTCGCCGATCTGCTTGTAGACGCGCAGGTCGCCCGTCGGAAAGCGCTCGTCCGGGTCCGATGCGTACGGCCGCAGGTGCACGCCCGAGAACGTGTGGTACGCGATGTGCCCGCAGATGTTCGGCCGCGCGAGCACGGCCTCGACCATCGCGCGGATCTCCGGCTCCGAGGTCGGGAACGGGCCCGAGCCGCGCTGCTCCGCCTCGGGGCCCCACTCGCCGGGAAAGTTGCGGTTCAGGTCGAGCGACTCGAGCGGCGGCGGCAGCTGGATCGTGACGCCGTCGTAGTTCTGGATCGTGCCCTCGGGCAGCAGGCGGTAGTACGTGCCGCCCTCCTCGTCGGGCTCGCGTCGCACCATCACGGCGGGCTCGTCGGGGTGCGGCTTCCAGTTCCCGTTCGGGTCGGGCAGGCGCATCGTCAGGATCCGCCCGTCGCCGTCGACGTCCTCGCCCTGGAGCCCGTCCTCGCGCTCGGGCAGCGGGTACTTGCGCACGGACGAGCGCACGTAGCGCGGCCGCTCCGACAGCGCGAGCTCGGCGCCGTCCGGGTTCAGGCGCGGAATCACGTAGAACGTGCGCGTGTCGAGGGCGCGCGTCACCTTCTCGTCCGAGCCGTAGGCGCTCACGAGCCGCTCGAGCAGGTGCAGCGCGGCGGTGCAGCCGGTGACCTCGACCGAGTGGATGTTCGCCTCGAGCAGGAACGCAGGCTTCTCGTCGTGCGGGCCGGTCTCGGTGTTCGTGACCGTGGCGAGCCAGATCTCGCGCCCCTCGTGCGACTGGCCGATCGTCTCGAGCGCGAAGAGCGAGCGGTGCTCGTTCGCCCACTCACGGAGAAGGCTCGTCAGCTCGTCGTAGGTGTAGTAGGCGTCGTAGCGGACTCTGCTCAACCGCCGAGCTCCGCGATCAGCGGGCCCGTGTCGAGCGGCTCGAAGCCGAGGCGCGCGGCGATCTCCTCGCTCGAAGGCTTCGTCCCCTCGCGCCAGAGCGCCCGCAGGTGGTCGCCCGTCTTCGGGTTGCACCACCAGTCGTCGCCGATCTCGCGCTCGAGGTACGTGCGGAGCTGCGCCGAGCGGATCCACGCGCGGAGGTAGTCCGCCGAGTAGAAGCCCGCGTCCATGTCGGAGAGGTACGCATCCGCCCGGTAGCGAATGTCCGTCGCCTCCGTCAGCCGCCGCGCGTAGTCGTCGCCGGCCGGCCCGTTCGGGAAGTCGGACCAGAACCCGAGCTCGAACTGGAGCTTCGCCGTGTAGCGGCGGAACAGGAGCGCCTCGAGGAACGTGGGCGCCTCCGCGTTCTCGGGGGCGCCGAAGTAGTGGTCGTGCCACTCCGGCACGCGCGAGATCGCCTCGACGATGTACGAGTAGATCTCGGTCAGCGCGTGGTCGCGCGAGATCTTCCGGAACGTGTACGGGAGCGCCGGGTCGACGCCCGCGTAGTGGAGCGCGTGGCCGGCCTCGTGCAGGAACGCCTGGTAGTCGTGGAGCCCGCCCTGCGCGCGGGTGATCAGGTGCACGACCTTCGGCGGATCGGACGCGATCACGCAGGCGCGCGGAGACTTCTGCGGCCGGTCCTCGAGATCGAGACGGATGTTCGGGTCGCTCTCGAGGTCGAACCCCAGGCGACGCAGCGTGTCCATGCACACCTCGACCGAGCGCTCCTTCGTGTACGTCGACTCGAGCGGCGAGAGGCGTCGCATCCACGCGACGTGCGCGGAGGTCGGCTGCTCGTCGCGGTCCGGCCCGAGGAGGCGTTCGAACCACGTCGCGCGCAGGCGCTCCCACGCCTCGGTCGCGCGACCGCTCGCGTCGGCGAGCGCACGCTCCAGCTCTCGGAGCGAGATCTGCTTCTCGTCCTCGATCCGCGCGACGGGGTCCGGCTCGCCCGTGACGTCCGCCTCGAGCTCCTCGCCCGTGCGGAGCAGGTCGAGCCGCTCGTCGTTGAACTCGGCCGAGCGCAGCGCCTGGAGCTCGCCGAGCTGCTCGCGCTCCGCGTAGTCCGTCAGGACGGCGAGCTTCGCCTGCGCCGAGCGGAGCGGCAGCTGCTCGCCCTGCCACTCGACGCGCGCCGAGAGGAGCGCGTTCTCGAGCGCGTCCTCGCGCTCGGCGAGCTCGGCGGCGATGATCCCCGCCTCGCACGTCTTCCGCAGGCGGTAGAGCAGCTCTCGCTGGTCGCCCGTGGCTCGGTCCTCTTCCCCGCGCAACGCGTCGAGCTGGTCGCGGGTGAAGAGCCCCGTGTAACGCGCGACGATCGCGGCCTGCTCGGAGACCTCCTTCTCCCCCACCCGGACCGCGCGGCCCTCCTCGGAGCGCTCGAACAGGTAGCGCTGGAGCTCGGCCTCGAACTCGGCGGGCTTCCGGGCTGCGGCGATGCTCACGCCGTCGAATCTACCGCAGCGGCGCCGACCAGCCGTCGGACGACCGCGACGAGGTGGAGCGGCTCGAACGGCTTCACGACCACCTCGTCGGCGGCGTCGAAGCGGCCGAGCGTCACGTCGACGCTGCCGGTCAGCATCACGACCTTCGTCGGCGAGTCCGCGGCGCGGAGCTCCTCGAGCAGGTCCCGACCGTCCTCGCCCGCGATGTGCACGTCGAGCAGCACCACGTCGGGCGGCTCCTGCTCGAGCAGCCTGCGCGCGTCGCCGAGCGTCCCGGCCTCGAGCACGCGGAAGCCCTCCAGCTCGAGATTGACGCGGCACAGCAGCCGCAGAGAGGGCTCGTCGTCGACGACGAGCACCGTGTGGGTCCCCGCCACGGCGCGCGAGTCTACCTGCGTAACCGTGGGGTCGCCAGGGCCGTTTACCTCTCGAAAGTGAGAAATTTGGGTGGCACAGGGCGACGGACGGACGACCGGGAGCAGCAGAAAGGGCTTCCCCAGCCGTCGATCGCCTTTCGCCGCCGCGCGTGGCTCCAGTTCCAGCGCGCGATCGACCCGCTGGCCCGGCCGAAGCCCTTCAGGATCGAGCGGCACTGAGCCGCTCGAGCGCCCGCTCGCGGCCGAGCAGCTCCAGGCTCTCGAACAGGCCGGGTGAGACCTTCGACCCGGTCACCGCGATCCGGATCGGCTGAAAGGCCTCCCGCGGCTTCAGCCCGAGCCGGTCCGCGAGCCCGCGGAGCGCCTGCTCGATCGACTCGGCGGTGAAGGGCTCGACCGCACCGAGCGCGCGCTCCGCCTCGGCGATCACGTTCGAGTCGAGCGAGTGGCCGTCGAGCGAGACGTCGCCGAAGAGGAAGCCCGCGAACGCAGGGAAGTCCGACAGCTTCTCGATCTTCTCCTGCACGAGCGGCGCCGCCTTGCGGACGAGCTCGGCGTCCCAGTCGTAGCCGCGCTCGCCCAGGTGGAGCACGAGCGCGTGCGCGTACTCGTCGACCGGCAGCGCGCGCAGGTAGACCCCGTTCATCCAGTCGAGCTTCTGGAAGTCGAACGCCGCCGGGCTCGACTGCACCCGCTCGAGCGAGAACCGCGCGACGAGCTCGTCGGGGCTCATGATCGTCGTCTCGCCGTCGGGCGCCCAGCCGAGCAGCGCGAGGAAGTTCAGGAGCGCGGGCGGTACGTAGCCGTCTGCGCGGAACTCCTCGACCGACACGGCGCCGTGCCGCTTCGAGAGCTTCTTGCCGTCGGTGCCGAGGACGCTCGGCACGTGTGCGTACTCGGGCGGTTCCGCGCCGACTGCGCGGATCAGGTTGATCTGCTTCGGCGTGTTCGAGACGTGGTCGTCGCCGCGGATCACGTGCGTGATCCCGTCCCAGACGTCCTCCATCGGCGACGCGAAGTTGTAGGTGGGCCGACCGTCCGAGCGGACGAGCACGACGTCCTCGAGCTGCTCGTTCGGGAA
This sequence comes from Thermoleophilia bacterium, assembly GCA_025929895.1. Lineage (GTDB taxonomy): Bacteria > Actinomycetota > Thermoleophilia > Gaiellales > Gaiellaceae > JACCTU01. The sequence continues at coordinate 18,992 of JAICPI010000011.1, read as the reverse complement.
CTCGACGCGGTCGCGCACGACGTCGTCCCACGCGGTGGTGCCGGTGTCCGGCATCCGGAAGCGGATCGCGCCGTCGTCCTCGTAGGCCTTGCCCTCCTCGAGCAGGCGCGTCGCGACGTCGCGGCAGTCGTCCATCCGGTCGAGCTGGAACGTGTGCTCGCCGTCCCAGTCGAGCCCGAGCCAGCGCAGCGACTCCTGGATCTGCTCGACCGCTTCGGCGACCTCGCGGCTCGTGTCCGTGTTCTCGATCCGGAGCTTGAACTCGCCGCCCTCCCCGCGCGCGAAGAGCCAGTTGAAGACGGCCGTGCGCACGCCGCCGATGTGCAGCATCCCGGTCGGGCTCGGCGCGAAGCGGACGCGGACGGCCATGCGGATAGCGTAGGCGGCGTGCGCGTCCTGACGCTCCGGGAGCTGAACCGGACGCTCCTGCTCCGGCAGCTGCTCCTCCGCCGCGCACGCCTGGGTCCTGCCCGGGCGATCGAGCGCGTGGCCGCGCTCCAGGCGCAGTGGGTGCCCTCGCCGTACGTGGCGCTCTGGTCGAGGTTGGAGCCGTTCGGGCGCGACTCCCTGACGCGCGCGCTCCGGCGCGGGACGGTCGTGAAGGCGTCGCTCATGCGCGGGACGCTCCATCTCGTCTCGGCCGCCGACTACTCGCTCTACGTCGCGGCGCTCCGGCGCGACCCCGCGCCGTGGACGAACGGACGCCCGGCGCCGCCGCGCGAGCTCGTGAGCGCCGTCGCCCGGTTCGCCCGCCGCGAGCCGCGGACGACGGCGGAGCTGCGGGCCTTCGTGGAAGCGCGGCGCGGACGCGCGACGGAGCAGGAGACGCTGCGCGACCTCGCGTGGCTCCGCCATCTCGTTCCGCTCGAGCCGCTTCCCGACACCGCCGAGTGGGGCTTCGTCCGCGGCGTCCGGCATCGGTCCTCCTCGCTTCGCCTGCCGCCGGTCGCCAACGCGGTCGAGCATCTCGTCCGCCGCTACCTCGCGGCGTTCGGGCCGGCGACCCGGGCCGACCTCGCGGCGTGGAGCGGCCAGAAGCTCTCCGTGCTCGACCGCGGGCTCGAGCGCATCGCGCTGCGACGGTTCCGGGACGAGCGCGGCCGCGAGCTCCTCGACCTCCCGCGTGCACCGCTCGCCGCCGGGGACGAGCACGCGCCCGTGCGCTTCCTCTCGCGCTGGGACGAGCTGCTGCTCGGCCACGCCGACCGCGACCGGATCCTCCCGCCCGAGCACGCCTGGCGGAAGCTCGTGCTCGCGGGCGAGCAGGCGTTCCTCGTGGACGGCTTCGTCGCGGGCACGTGGAAGCTCGAGCGCGGGCGGGTCGCGGTCGCGCCGTTCGCGCCGCTCACGCGGTCGGCCCGGCGCGAGCTCGAGGACGAGGGAGCGCGCCTCGTCGGGTTCCTCGAGGAGCGCTCGTGCTGATCGGCGCCCACTGCTCGGGCGGCGTCAAGGGCGCGGTCGACAAGGCGGTCGAGATCGGCGCCGACGCGGTGCAGCTGTTCACGCAGAGCCCCCGCACCTGGAGGCCGCCGAACCCCGATCCCGAGACGTACGAGCGGTTCCGCGCCCGGCGCGAGGAGGCCGGCCTGGGCGCCGTCTTCTGCCACGCGATCTACCTCGTCAACCTCGCCGCGCCGAACGACGACGTGTACGAGAAGAGTCTCGCGTCGATGCGGTCGACGATGGAGATCGCCTGCGCGATCGAGGCGGACGGCGTCGTGTTCCACGTGGGCTCACACCTCGGCTCCGGCTTCGAGCACGGCCTCGAGCGCGCGCTCCCCGCGCTGGAGCAGGTGCTCGAGCGCTGCTCCGAGCGCACGTGGCTGCTGATGGAGAACTCGGCCGGCGCCGGCGGCACGATCGGCCGTTCGCTCGAGGAGCTCGCGACGCTCTTCGAGCGCCTCGACCGGCATCCGCGCCTCGGCGTGTGCCTCGACTCGTGCCATCTGTTCGTCTCGGGGGTCGACGTCACCGATCCCGCGGCCCTCGACGAGGTGGTCGAGTCGCTCGACGGCTCGATCGGGCTCGACCGGCTCCGCTGCCTGCACGTGAACGACTCGAAGGCGCCGCTCGGCTCGAACCGCGACCGCCACGAGAACATCCTCGAGGGGGTCATGGGCGAGGGGCTCGGGACGTTCCTCGCGCACCCGGCGTTCCAGGAGCTCCCCGCGATCCTCGAGGTCGCGGGCCTGGACAACCGCGGCCCGAACGCCGACGAGATCCGCAAGACGCGCGAGCTGCACGCCCGCTCCGCGCCAACGAAGAGGCGCGCGCGACGTCCTAAGGGTTGATGCGCGCACTCGTCGCCGCGGCGGGCGTCCTCCTGCTCGTCGCCTCGGGCGCCTCGGCGGCGGCTCCGTCGCGGGCCAGGGTCTCGGCCTCGCTGCGGGCACAGGTGAGCGTCGCGGGAATGCGCCCCCACCTCCTCGCGCTCGAGCGGATCGCCGACGCGAACGGCGGCACGCGCTCGAGCGGCACGCCCGGCTACGAGGCATCGGCGCGCTACGTGCGCGACCAGCTCGCCCGCGCGGGCTACCGGGCGCGCCTCGCGCCGTTCCCCTTCACGTCCTATCGGGAGGAGCTCGAGCGAGGACGCCAGCTAACGCCCGTCGAGCGCGACCTGCGCCCCGAGGCGCTCGAGTACTCGCCGTCGACACCGAGCGGCGGGGTGACCGCGACGGTGGTCACCGCCGGGGACGGCTGTCAGCCGCGCGACTTCGCCGGCGTCGGCGGGAGGATCGCGCTCGTCCGGCGCGGAACGTGCTTCTTCGTCGTCAAGGCGCAGAACGCCGAGCGCGCGGGCGCGGCCGCGGTGATCGTCTACAACAACGAGCCGGGCCCGATCGACGCGACGCTCGGAGCGCCGAACGCGACGCGGATCCCGGCCGTGACGGTGACCGACACGATCGGGAGGGCGCTCGCGTCGGCGCGCGACGGGACGGTTCGGCTCGAGGTCCGGACCAGCACGCGCCGCACCACCTCGCGGAACGTCGTCGCCGACCGCGGAGGCGGCGGTCGCGTCCTCGTCGTCGGCGCACACCTCGACTCGGTCGGTTCGGGGCCGGGGATCAACGACAACGGCACGGGCGTCGCCGCACTGATCGAGCTCGCGAAGGCGCTGCGACAGCGCGCGCCGCAGCTCCGGGTCCGCTTCGCCTTCTGGGGCGCCGAGGAGTTCGGCCTGCACGGGTCGCGCGCGTACGTCCGGGCGCTGACGCCGGCCGAGCGGTCACGGATCGTCGCCTACCTGAACTTCGACATGCTCGGCTCGCGGCGGTTCGAGCGAGCGGTGTACGCCGGCCCGTTGGCGGCCACCTTCACCGGCTACTTTCGGGCGCGCGGCCTGTCGGCGCGGACGATCGACATCGAGGGCCGGTCCGACCACGCCCCCTTCGAGCAGGCCGGGATCCGGGTCGGAGGCCTCTACGCGGGCGGCGACGCCTGCTACCACCGCGCCTGCGACCGGCTCGCGAGCGTGAACCTGCGCGGACTCGGCGAGCTGGCCGACGCGGCCGCCCACGCGGTCGCGCAGCTCGCGCCCAGGCGTTAGCGGTGATGCAGGGATCGTCGCAACGACAAGGCCGCGAAGCGGCCGTCTTTAGGGACTCTCGCGCCGCGGATCCGCGCTAGCGGATCCGCGGCTGCGGACTAAATCCGCGCGAAGATGCGGAAGTTCGGCTGCCCGTCGGGCAGCTCGAAGAACTCGGGGTTCACGCACCCGAGCTCGTTCGTCCGGCCGGCGTAGGTGCTCTCGACGCCGGTGTCGCACATCGGCAGCGGCCGCCGGATCGCGCGAACGGCGCCGAAGCCGCCCCCGCGCTCGGCCGCCTCGAGGAGGTCGAGGTCGATCTCGACGGCGTAGACCTTCTGCATGCAGCCGATGTAGCGGTGGCCGTGCGCCTCGTAGGCGTACAGGAACGGGCACGCCTTCGCGATGCAGGCAGCGGGGTACACGACCTTGTCGCAGTGCACCTCGCAGCGCCGGCACTCGACCTCGTCCTGGGGCCGCAGGGGAAGCGTGCCGGGCGGTTGCTCGACGTACGCCATGTCCCAATTGTCGGCACGAGAGCGACCCTGCGCAAGACTTGACAGAACCTCCACCGACGAGTAGTCGCGAGTGAGCGGCGACTCACCCTCCGGAGGCCTCTAAGGTACGCGGCCCGTGGTTCGCCGCATCCTCTGGGCCTCGCTCGGCCTCGCGCCGATCACGATCGCCATGCACTTCCTGCTCCATCCCGGGGCGACGACCGACTTCGTGCTCGCGGCGGCCAGCCTCATCCCGCTCGCCTGGCTGATCGGGGAGGCGACCGAGCACGCCGCGCACCACACGGGCCCGGGCGTGGGCGGCTTCCTGAACGCGACGTTCGGAAACGCGCCGGAGCTGATCATCGCCCTGTTCGCCGTCTCGGACGGGCTCTTCGAGGTCGTCCGCGGCTCGCTGACGGGAAGCGTGATCGGAAATCTCCTGCTCGTGCTCGGGTTCTCGCTCTTCTTCGGGGGCAAGGGCGCGCTCGACCGCTGGTCCTCGTTCCTCTCGCTGGCACTCGTCGCGGCCGCCGTCGGGCTGCTGCTGATCCCGTCGATCCCCGGCTGGGACGGCGACCCGGACCGGCGCTCGCTCGCCGAGCTCTCGATCCTCCCGGCGCTCGTCCTGCTCGTCGTCTACCTGGTCGCGACGTGGTACTCGCTGCGGCGGCACCGCCTCGCGCACATCGCCGCGGAGCCCGAGGAGATGGCGGCGTGGTCGCTCCGCCGCTCGCTGCTCGTCCTCGCTGCGGCGACCGTCGTGACCGCGCTCGTCGCGGAGATCCTCGTCGGGTCGCTCGACGAGTTCGCCGACAACGCCGGCCTCTCCGAGTTCTTCGTCGCGGCCGTGATCGTCGCGATCGTGGGGAACGCGGCGGAGCACGGCGGCGCGGTCGTCGTCGCGGCGCGCGGGAAGATCCGCCTCGCGGCGGAGATCGCGCTCGCGTCGAGCGCGCAGGTCGCCGTGTTCCTGATCCCCGCCGTCGCCCTGCTCTCCTGGCTGATCGACCCGCTCGCACTCTCGCTCCGGCCCGTCGAGATCGGGGTGCTCGCAGCGTCGGTGCTCGCGACCACCGCACTGATCGCGGACGGCCGGTCGAGCAGGCTGAAGGGCCTCCTCCTCGTGGCCGCCTACGTCGGCGCGGCAGTCGCGTTCTTCGTCGCAGGGGACCGCTAGGTTGGCCCGATGAGCACGAACGGAGCAGTCGTCACCGCGAGCGACCTCAGGCGCGTCTACGGCGAGGACGAGACGGCCGTCCACGCCCTGCGCGGGGTGTCGCTCGAGATCCCGCGGGGCGACCTGACCGCGGTCATGGGACCGTCCGGCTCGGGCAAGTCGACGCTGATGCACATCCTCGCCGGCCTCGACCAGCCGACGGCCGGAGACGTCTCGATCGCCGGGACGAACATCACCCGCCTGGGCGACAGCGACCTGACGAAGCTCCGCCGCGAGCACATCGGCTTCGTCTTCCAGTTCTTCAACCTCCTGCCGATGCTGACCGCCGAGGAGAACGTCCTGCTCCCGCTCTCGATCGCCGGGGAGAAGCCTGACCCCGCGTTCTTCGAGACGCTGCTGGAGAACGTCGGCCTCGCGGACCGCCGCACGCACCGGCCGTCCGAGCTCTCCGGCGGGCAGCAGCAGCGCGTCGCGATCGCGCGTGCGCTCGTCTCGCGTCCGACGGTCGTCTTCGCGGACGAGCCGACCGGCAATCTCGACTCGACGACCGGCGGCGAGATCCTCGAGCTGCTCCGCCGCTCGGTCGAGGAGTACGGGCAGACGACCGTGATGGTCACGCACGAGCCCCGCGCCGCCGCGATCGCCGACCGCGTTCTCTTCCTCGCGGACGGCCGGATCGTGAAAGAGCTTCCGCGCTCGACGCAGCACGACATCCTCGCAGCGCTCGAGACGATCGCGACGACGTGACGAAGTTCGCGCTGAAGGGCCTGTTCGGGCGCAAGCTCCGGACCGCACTCACCGCGCTCGCGATCGTGCTGGGCGTGGCGATGGTCAGCGGAACCTACGTGCTCACCGACTCGATCGACGAGGCGTTCGACGCGATCTTCAACGACGTGCGTCAGGGTTCCGACGCCGTCATCACCGGCCGGGCTGCGTTCGATCTCAGCGACGGAAGCGGATCCGAGGCGCCGACGCTGGACGAGTCCCTACTCGAGCGCATCCGCGAGCTGCCCGAGGTGCAGGTCGCCGAGGGCGGCGTCGACAGCGAGTCGACCGTGCTCGTCGACCGAGACGGCGAGGCGATCGTGGGGAACGCCCCGAGCATCGGGTTCAGCATCGCGGACGGCGACTCGCCCTTCAATCCGCTTCGCCTCGTCTCCGGCGGGTGGCCCGGCCCGGACGAGATCGTGATCGACGAGGCGACCGCCGAGAAGCACGACTTCGCGGTCGGCGACACGATCGGCGTCCAGGCGGAGGGCCCCATTCAGGAGTTCCGGATCTCCGGCCTCGTTCGCTTCGGGGAGACGCTCTCGACGATCGGCGACGCGACCCTCGCCGGGTTCGACCTGGAGACGGCGCAGGAGCTCTACGGCAAGGAGGGACGACTGGACGAGATCGCCGTCGCCTCGTCGCCGAACGTCTCGCCCGAGCAGCTCGTCACCGCGGTCGAGGCCGTGATCCCGTCCGCCGCCCAGGTCCGGACCGGCGAGCGCCAGGCGAACGAGGAGGCCTCGGAGACGAACGAGTTCATCGGCTTCCTGCGGACCTTCCTGCTCGCGTTCGCGGGGATCGCGCTCTTCGTTGGCAGCTTCGTGATCGCGAACTCGCTCGGGATCACGATCGCGCAGCGGACGCGCGAGTTCGCGACGGTGCGGACGATCGGTGCTTCGCGGCGCCAGGTGCTCGGCTCGATCGTGCTCGAGTCGCTCGTCGTCGGGATCCTCGCGTCCATCGTCGGGCTGATCCTCGGGATCGGCCTCGCGAGCGTGCTCTTCACGATCTTCGACGCCGTCGGCTTCACCCTGCCGAACACGGGGCTCGTCTTCAACACGCGCACGATCGTCGTCGCGATGCTCGTCGGCACGCTCGTCACGCTCGTCGCAAGCCTGCGGCCGGCGATCCGCGCGACCCGCGTGCCGCCGATCGCCGCGGTGCGCGAGGGGGCGACCCTGCCCGAGTCGCGCTTCGCGCGCTTCCGCACGCTCGGCTCGGCACTGCTGACGACGCTCGGGTTCGCAGCGCTCCTCTTCGGGCTGTTCGCGCCCGACCTCGACACGACGGCGCTCCTGCTCGCGCTCGGGTTCGGGACGGTCTGCATCTTCCTCGGGCTCGCGCTGCTGTCCGCCCGCTTCATCCGGCCGCTCGCCGGCGCGCTCGGCTGGCCAGCCACGCGGATCGGCGGCGCGGCGGGGACGCTCGCGCGCGACAACGCCCGCCGGAACCCGCAGCGCACCGCGTCGACGGCGGCGGCGCTGATGATCGGCCTCGCGCTCGTCACGCTCGTCGCGGTGCTCGCAGCGGGCATCACCTCCACGTTCCGCGGTTCGGTCGAGGAGCTCTGGGCGGACGCCGACTACGCGGTCACGGCGCAGAACAACTTCTCGCCGATTCCGGCGAACGTCGGCGAGGCGATGGGCGACGTCTCCGGGGTCGAGGCCGTGGGGAACGTGCGCACCGGCGACGCGCAGGCGTTCGGCGACCAGTTCTTCGCCACGGCGGTCAGCCCGGAGCTCGGCCCGATGCTGAACGTCACGTGGGTGGAGGGCTCCGACGACGTGATCCAGGAGCTCGGCGACGACGGCGCGTTCGTGGACGACGGGTATGCCGAGGACCACGCCCTCGAGCTGGGCTCGCGGATCGAGCTCACGTTCGCGAACGGCGACACCGACACGTACCGCGTCGAGGGCATCTTCGACCCGCCGACGGGCGGCTCGCCGTTCGGGCCGGTGACGATCTCGGCCGAGGCGTGGGACCGCCACAACGAGAACCCGCGGGACCTCTTCTCGTTCGTGCGCATGGAGGGCGGCCAGACCGACACGAACCAGGAGCGGCTCGACGAGGCGATGCGCGAGTTCCCGAACGCGAAGGTCCAGACGCGTGAGGAGTTCATCGACAACCAGATCGGCGCGCTCAGCGCCGTCCTGAACATCCTCTACGTGCTGCTGGCGCTCTCGGTCATCGTCTCCCTCTTCGGCATCGTCAACACGCTCGTGCTCACCGTCTTCGAGCGCACGCGCGAGATCGGGATGCTGCGCGCGATCGGGATGACGCGCCGGCAGGTTCGGCGGATGATCCGCCACGAGAGCGTGATCACCGCGCTGATCGGCGGCGTGCTCGGGATCGTCCTCGGCGTCGTCCTCGGCGCGCTCCTCGTGGCGCGGATCGAGTTCATCGACTTCACGCTGCCCGTTGCCTCGCTGATCGTGTTCACGATCGCGACCGTGGTCGTCGGGATCATCGCGGCGGTGTTCCCGGCGCGCCGCGCCGCCCGGCTCAACGTCCTGCGGGCACTGCAGTACGAGTAACGCCGAGGGCGCTGGGGATCAACTCGATCGCGCGCTCCACGTCCTCGTCGGTGACGTCGAGGTGCGTGACCGCGCGCAGCCGGGTCGGGTGCACCGTGCCGGAGAGGCCGACACCCGCCTGCTTGAGGCGCTCGAGGGCGTCCGCCTTCGTCAGCTCGAGCGGGGCGACGTCGAGCTGCACGAAGTTCGTCTCGACCGCGTCGAGCTCGATCGAAAGCCCGGCGGCCGCGAGCCCCTCGGCGAGGCGCCGGGCGCGGCGGTGGTCCTCGGCGAGCCGCCCGGCGTGGTGGTCGAGCGCGTAGACGCCCGCGGCCGCGACGATGCCGGCCTGGCGCATCGCACCGCCGAAGAGATGCTTCGCGCGGCGCGCCTTGCGCATCAGCTCCTCGGAGCCGGCGACGACCGCGCCGACCGGGCAGCCGAGGCCCTTCGAGAGGCAGAGCGTCACCGTGTCGAAGCGGCGGCCGATCTCCGCGGCGGGAACGCCGACGGCGACCGCCGCGTTCAGCACGCGCGCGCCGTCGAGGTGGACGCGCAGCTCGAGCGCGCGACACGTCTCCACGACGGCGCCGAGCTCGTCGAGGGGCCAGACGCGCCCGCCGGACGAGTTGTGGCTGTTCTCGAGCGAGACGAGCTTCGTCACGGGCTCGTGGCCCGAGCGCGGGTCGGTCATCGCTGCGCGGATCTGCTCGGGCGCGAGCCTGCCGGCGAAGCCCGGGAGCGGCCGCGTGAACAGCCCGGAATGCGCTGCGGGCCCTCCCTGCTCCGCGATCAGCACGTGCGAGTGCTCCTCGGCGATCAGGACGTCGCCCGGCTCGGTGAGGATTCGCAGCGCGATCTGGTTCGCCATCGTCGCGGTCGGGAGGAAGACCGACTCCTCCTGCCCGAGCAGCTCGGCGGCGCGCCGCTCGAGCTCGAGCACCGTCGGGTCCTCGCGCTTCTGCTCGTCGCCGACGACCGCGTTCGCGATCGCCTGCCGCATCCCAGGCGTCGGCTGCGTCAGCGTGTCGGAGCGAAGCTCGATCACGCGTTCATTGTGGCAGCACGACGACGCCCTGCCACGGCTCGAGCTCGACCGCGCCCGCGACCGCCTCGCCCTCGCGCCCGCGCGCGGTGTCGATCCGGATCGTCCCGTCGACTCCGCGCACCTTCGCCGCGCGGTCGCTCAGGTTCACGGCCACGACGCCGGAGTCTCCGCGCCGCCACGCCCACACGCCGCGCGGCGCGTCGAGCGGCGCGTAGCCGCCGCGGAGCTCGCGGCGCAGCACGATCAGGTCGCGGCAGAGGTGCAGGATCGACGTCGGGTCCGCGCGCATGTCCTCGACGTTTCGCGTCGTGTCGCCCCAGCGCAGCCACCATTCGCCGTCGGGCTCGCGCGTCCACGGCATCGGGGTGCGGCAGCCGTCGCGGCTGTGCGCCCGGTCGAGCTGCTCGTCTTCCGGGATCTCGACCTGCTCCATCCCGACCTCGTCGCCGTAGTAGAGGATCGGCGTCCCGCGGATCGTGAGCAGGATCAGGAGCGCACAGCGGATCTTCGCCTCGTCGCCCGCGCACCAGCGCGTCGGGAAGCGGACGAGATCGTGGTTCGAGCCGCACCACACGGGCCACGCCGTCTTCGGGAGGACCGACTCCCAACGCTCGAGAATCGGGCGCAGCTCGTCCGCCGCGAGCTCCGCCTGGACGAAGGGGAAGTTCATCGCGAGGTGCAGCTCGTCGTCGTCGCCGTAGTACTTGACCAGCTCGTGCGGATCTCCGACCCAGGTCTCGCCGAGGTAGACGCGCTCGGGGTCGTACTCGCGCGCGAGCTCGCGCCAGCGCCGGTAGACGTCGTGCACCTCGGGGCGGTTCATGTTGTAGACGCGCTCCTCGCGCCGGTCGGCGGCGCGCCCCGCGACGGGGTTGTCGCGCAGCAGGCGGTCCTTGACGAGCGCGTGCGCGACGTCGACGCGGAACCCGGCGATCCCCCGGTCGAACCAGAAGCGCAGGATCTCCTCGAACGCGGAACGGACGCCGTCGTTCCACCAGTTCAGGTCGGGTTGCTCTGGCAGGAAGTTGTGGAGGTAGTAGCGCCCGACCTCCGGATGCCTGGTCCACGCGGAGCCGCCGAAGGTCGACTCCCAGTTGTTGGGCTCGTCGGCCCAGACGTACCAGTCGCGCTTCGTCGGATCGGCGAACCACGGGTGCCGGTCGCTCGTGTGGTTCGGGACGAGGTCGAGGAGGATGCGGATCCCCCGCGCGCCCGCGTCCGCGACGAGCGCGTCGAGGTCGTCGATCGTTCCGAAGTCGGGATGGACGCCGGTGAAGTCGGCGACGTCGTAACCCCAGTCCGCGTCCGGCGACGGGTGGACAGGGTTCAACCAGAGCGCCTCGATGCCGAGCCACTCGAGGTAGTCGAGCTTCGAGCGCACCCCCGGAAGGTCGCCGTGCCCGTCGCCGTTCGCGTCCGCGAACGAGCGAACGTAGACCTGGTAGAGGACGGCGTCGCGCCACCACATCGGCGCGTCAGGCTACAGCGGGCGGCGGGCGACGAACACGACGAAGTCGCTGTCGGCCGTCGGCTCGACCGGCGCGTGATCGCCGTGGACGAGCACGTCGACGAACCCGGCCCGCTCGAGCATCAGCTCGAGCTCGTGCTCGAAGTAGAGGTTCATCGTCAGCCGATGCTCCTCCTGCGCGTCGAGCACGCCGTCGCGCCAGCGGGACGCCCGGAGCTCCATCGTGGCGCGCTGCTCGAGCGGGTCGAGCTCGACGAGCCGGCTCTGGAGCCCGTACTCGGCTCCGTCCCGCGCGCGCCGGCGCTCGGCCGGCCCACCCCACGGCGTCGGCAGGTCGTCCCGCTTCCCCTTCGGCCAGCGGGACCAGAGCCGCTCCTTCGCGTACGGCACCTCGTTGTCGAGCACGAGCGCCCCGCCGGGCTGGAGGTGCCGGAGGAATCGCGCGAGCGCCTCGGCGTCCTCCTCGCGGCTGCTGCCGAGACCGAACCCTCCGCAGACGAAGATCGTCCGGTACGAGCGCGGCGGATCGAGCTCGTGCATCGGCTGCACCCACAGCGTCGGCGTCAGCCCCTCCCGCTCCGCCCGCTCGCGGCAGAGCGCGACCATGTCGGCGGAGACGTCGCAGCCGTCGACGTCGAGCCCGGCGCGGAGGTACGGGACGAGCAGACGCCCGGTGCCGCACGCGACGTCGAGCGCCGGCTGTCCGTCCTCGACGAAGCGCCGGAAGTAGTCGACCTCCGCGCCGCCCTCCTCGAACTCGGCCCACCAGCGCGCGACCAGCCCGTGGTGCCAGGTCTCACCCATCGCCGCATCCTCTCATCGACTCGATCCAGGGATCGACAACGCCGTGGGCGTCGCCGATGATCCGGGCGAGGAGGAGCCATGGAGCGAATCGAGCTGATGCTGCGGCTCGTGGAGCGGGAACCGCTCGTGCGCTGGTGCGCCGCGGGCACGCTCGCGCTCGTCTGGCTGACCGCCGCCTGGTTGAGCCCCTTCCCGCTCGTCGCCGCGATGCTGCTCGTCGGGACGGTCGCGGTCGTGCGGCGGCACCGCGGCGTCGAGCCCGACGACGAGGCCGACCTCTTCTAGACGGCGGTACCGTGGGGCGATGGACCTCGCCCTGCTCGACGAGACGTTGACCGAGCGCGGCGAGCCGCCGTTCCGCGCGCGCCAGATCTGGGCGTGGCTCGCGCGCGGCGCGAATGGGTACGACGCGATGACCGACGTCCCCGCCGCGCTCCGCCGCGAGCTCGAGACGTCGGTCCCGCTCTCGACGCTGACGGTCGAGGCGGAGTCGAGCTCGCGCGACGGCACCGTGAAGACGCTCTTCCGAACCCACGACGGCCATCCCGTCGAGGCGGTGCTGATGCGCTACCGCGACGGACGGCGCTCCGTCTGCGTGTCGTCGCAATCCGGCTGCCCGCTCACCTGCACGTTCTGCGCCACCGGCGCGATGCGCTTCCGCCGCAACTTGACCGCGTTCGAGATCGTCGACCAGGCGCTCCACTTCCGCCGCCTCGAGCCGATCGACCACTGCGTCTTCATGGGCATGGGCGAGCCGATGCTGACCCTCGACCACGTGCTCGCGGCCGCGCGGCTGCTGCCGGACGTCGGGATCACGCACCGCCGGACGACCGTCTCGACAGTCGGCTGGCTGCCGGGCCTGCGCCGCTTCGTCGACGAGGTCGAGGAGCCGATCCGCCTCGCGCTCTCGCTCCACGCGGCCGATCCGGCGCTCCGCTCGACGATCATGCCCGTCAACGACCGCTATCCGCTGGGCGACGTCGTCGCCGAGTGCGTGCGCTACCACGCGCTGCGGCGGCGGAAGGTCTTCGTCGAGTACGTCATGCTCGCGGGGGTCAACGACCGCGTCGAGCAGGCGCGCGAGCTCGCCGAGCTGCTCGACCCGCGCGTCTTCAAGGTGAACCTGATCCCCTACAACCCGACGGGCAGGTACGACGGCTCGTCGAGGAAGGCGATCGCGGCATTCAAGCAGGTGCTCGACCGCGCCCGGCTCCCGGCCACGGTGCGGCTCACGCGCGGCCGCGACATCGCCGCCGCGTGCGGTCAGCTCGCCGCTTCCTGAGACCTGCGAGCATCCGCGCGTCCCCGGGCCGAAGGAGGAGGCAGTGCTCCAGGAATTCAAGGACTTCGTCTTCCGCGGCAACATCGTCGAGCTCGCGGTCGCGTTCGTCATGGGCCTCGCGTTCGCCGCGGTCATCAACTCGCTCGTCGAGAACATCGTGATGCCGATCATCGCGATGATCATCGGCAAGCCGGACTTCAGCGACCTGACCTTCACGATCAACGACTCGGTCTATCGCTACGGCGCGTTCATCACCGACCTGATCCAGTTCCTCGCGATCGCCGCGGCGGTCTTCTTCTTCATCGTCAAGCCGATGCAGGCGATGCTGCGAAGGCTGGAGCGCACGCCGGCGGAGGAGGGCATGCCGGACGAGGAGCGTCGGCACCAGGAGCTGCTCGCCGCGCTGCGCAGCCGCTAGGCAGCCCAGCCGAGCTCGGCCGGGAAGCGCTCGAGGACCCAGTCGGCGTCGAGCGGCCTGCGCTCGTATCGATCGCCGGCGACGAGCACGAAGTCGCCCGTCCGAGGATCCATCGGGAGCCGCGCCTCGGCCGGGAAGAAACGGTTGTGGCGCTCGATCAGCTCGTTGACCTCGTCGAAGCGGCGACGCTCGGCGAGCTCGCGCCAGCGACGGGCGAAGACCGCGGGGTCCTCGGTCTCGGCGGCGAGCGCCGCCCACGCCTCGGCCAGCTCGAGCTCGTGCCGGTCGACGAGCGCCTGGATCTCGCGGAGGCGCTCCATGTAGGGGCGAGGCCCGCCGAGCGACGCGACGTAGCCCGCGACGTCCGGCCGGAAGTTCCGCAGCACGCGGCGCAGCGGCCGGCCGCGGAGCGGGCTGCCCTCGAGGTCCTCCGCGAGGAGGCGCTCGGCGGTGCGCGCGAGCGGGCTCTCGGGCCCGACGCCGCCCTCCTTCAGGATCCGTTCGCGCTCGCGCCGGTCCACAGGGTCATTCTGCCCGCGGGTGCGCGTCGACCCGATGGATCCACGCCGCGAGCCTCGGGTGGCCGCCGTCGAGCGCGAGGTGGTCGGCGAGGATCCCGTGGAAGGGCTCGGTGTCCTCCGGGTCGACCTCGAGCACGCCGTACTTCAGGAACGGGAAGAACGCGCAGTCCACGGCGCCGAAGTCCTCGCCGAGCATGTAGGGGCGGTCCGCGAGGAGCGCCTCGAAGCGGTCGCGCGAGCGCCGGAGCTCCTCCGCCTGCGCGCGGACCCGCGCCTCCACGCGCTCCTCGGGATCGAGCATCCGGTCGAGCTCGTTCGGCGCCTTCTTCCAGACGCGGTTGAACCAGTCGATCAGCAGGGTCGCCTCCGCGCGCCTCGCCTCGTCGCGCGGGTAGAGCGGCGGGTCGGGATGCCGTTCCTCGAGGTACTCGAGGATCGCCGTGGAGTCGGCGACCACGGCCGCTCCGTCCTGGAGCACCGGCACGAGCGGCTGGCCGCTCAGCTCGACGACGGCCGTGCGGTCGCGGACCGGGACGTCGACCCACTCGACCTCTAACCCCTTGTGGCCGAGAGCCAGCGCGACCCGCTCGACGTTGGTCGAGAACGGGATCCGCCAGACGCGGATCATGCGCCCTTCTGCGCCTCGAGCTGACGCGGCTCGACGGGCCCGTCGCCGACGTCCGGGTGGTCCTCGAAGCGGTACCGGACGATCGCCCGCTTCGCCGCGCGCACTTCGTCGAGCCGCTTGACCGGCCGGTCGTGCGGCGCCTCCTTCAGCAGCTCCGGCGAGTCGGCCGCCTCGCGCGCGATCGCGAGCATCGCGTCGCAGAACTCGTCGAGGATCTCCTTCGGCTCGGTCTCGGTCGGCTCGATCATCAGCGCCTCGGGGACGACGAGCGGGAAGTACACGGTCGGCGGGTGGAAGCCGTAGTCCATCAGCCGCTTCGCGACGTCGAGCGCGGTCGCGCCGTGCTCCCGCTTCAGCCTCCGCGCCGAGACGACGAACTCGTGCATGCACAGACGGTCGTACGGCAGGTCGTACGCGTCCCGAAGCCGGGCGAGCAGATAGTTCGCGTTCAGGACCGCGATCTCGGACATGCACCTGAGCTCGGGGCCCCACATCCGGATGAACGCGTACGAGCGGACGAAGACGCCGAACGGGCCGGTGAACCCGCGTACCTTGCCGATCGACTTGGGGCGGTCGTAGTCGAGGAAGAAGTCGTCGACGTCGCGGATCACCTGCGGCGCCGGCAGGTACGGCTCGAGCCGCTCGCGGACGACGATCGGGCCACCGCCAGGGCCGCCGCCGCCGTGCGGCTGCGAGAAGGTCTTGTGCAGGTTGATGTGCACGATGTCGAACCCCATGTCGCCGGGGCGCGAGATCCCGCAGACCGCGTTCAGGTTCGCCCCGTCGTAGTACATGAGCGCACCGACGTCGTGGAACACCTTCGCGATCTCCTCGATGTGCTCGTCGAAGAGCCCGAGCGTCGAAGGGTTCGTGAGCATCAGCCCCGCCGTGTGCTCGTCGACCCGGGCGCGGAGGTCCTCGACGTCGATGTTTCCGCGCGGGTCGGTCTTCACCGGCGTCAGCTCGTAGCCGGCCATCGTCACGGAGGCGGGGTTCGTCCCGTGCGCCGTGTCGGGGATCACGATCTTGCGCCGCCGCTCGTCCTCGCCGCGCTCGGCGAAGTACGCGCGCATCAGCATCAGCCCGGTCAGCTCTCCCTGGCTCCCGGCGGCGGGCTGGAGCGAGCACGCGTGGAGGCCGGCGATCTCGATCAGCGCCTCCTGGAGGTGCCACATCAGGGCGAGCGCGCCCTGCGCGCCGTCCTCCTCCTGGAGCGGGTGCAGGTCGCGGAAGCCGGGGAGCGCGGCGAGGCGCTCGTTGACGCGCGGGTTGTACTTCATCGTGCAGGAGCCGAGCGGGTAGAAGCCCGTGTCGATCCCGAAGTTCCGCGTCGAGAGCTCGGTGAAGTGGCGGACGAGCTCGGGCTCGGCGAGCTCGGGGAGGCGCGGCGGGTCGCCGCGCCGGAGCGCCTCGGGCACCTCCGCGCGCGGGAGGTCGTGGCGCGGAAGCGTGTACCCGGTGCGGCCCGCCTGGGACTTCTCGTAGATCAGCTTCATCGTGCGAGCACCTCGACGAGGCGGTCGATGTCCGCCGGCGTGCGCTTCTCCGTGACCGCGACGAGGAGCGCGTCGTCGAGGCCCGGGTAGTCGCGCCCGAGCGCGTACCCGGGGTGGACCCCGCGCGCGCGCGCGTCGCGGATCGCGTCGCCGGCGTTCCGTCCGACCCGTACGGCAAACTCCTTGAATGTTGCCTTGCCTGAGAACGTCGGTTCGAGGCCCGCCTCCTCCAGACGCGTCTTCGCATGCTGGGCGAGCGCCATGCATGTCTCCCCCAGCTCGCGAAGCCCCTGCGGGCCGAGCCACGAGAGGTAGACGAGGCCGCCCAGCGCCAGCAGCGTCTGGTTGGTGGTGATGTTCGACGTCGCCTTCTCGCGACGGATGTGCTGCTCGCGCGTCTGCAGGGTGAGGACATAGCCGCGCTCGCCCGCGGCGTCGACCGTCTCGCCGACGATCCGGCCCGGCATCCGGCGGATGAACTCGGACTTGGCCGCGAGGAAGCCGTAGTGCGGTCCGCCGAAGGACTGGTGATTCCCGGCCGCCTGTCCTTCGCCGATCGCGAGCGCGCAGCCGTAGCGGCCGGGCGCCTCGAGCACGCCCAGCGACAGCGGATCCACGTGCGCGACCGCGAGGGCCTCCGCGTCGTTCGCGGCCGCCGCGAGCTCGGGGGCCGGCTCCAGGCAGCCGAAGAAGTTCGGGTGCTGAAAGAGCACGCACGCGGCGTCCTGCGCCGCCGCCGCGACCTCCTCGGGATCCGTCACCCCGCCGCGGTGGGGGACCTCGACGACCTCGAGCGCGAACCCCGGCGCGTACGTCTTCACGACCTGACGCACCTGCGGGTTCGTGGCCTCGGTGACGACGACCTTCGACCGGCCGGTCGCGTGCTTTGCCACGTAGCACGCGTCGGCGGCGACAGTCGTGCCGTCGTACCCGGACGCGTTCGAGACGTCCATCCCGGTGAGCTCGCAGATGGCGGTCTGGTACTCGAAGATCGCCTGGAGCACGCCCTGGCTCAGCTCGGGCTGGTACGGCGTGTACGCGGTCAGCAGCTCGCCGCGTTGGAGCACCGAGTCGACCACCGCCGGCACGTAGTGGTCGTAGATCCCGGCGCCGAGGAAGGAGAGCTCCCGGCCGGTGGGCACGTTCAGCGCCGCGAGCTCCTCGAGGTGGGCGACGATCTCTTGCTCGGAGAGCGCGGGCGGCAGCGCGAGCTCCCGGCCGAGGCGCACTCCCTCCGGGACGTCGCGGAAGAGCTCCTCCACGGACGCGACGCCGATCGCGTCGAGCATCGCCTGCTCGTCGCGCTCGGTCAGCGAGACGAACGGCGTCACTGCTCGGCCAGGAAGGAGCGGTATGCGTCCGCGTCGAGGAGATCGTCGGCCTCCGAGGCGTCGCGCATCCGGATCCGGATCAGCCACCCCTCGCCGTATGGGTCCTCGTTGACCGTCTCCGGCTCGCCCACGACCTTCTCGTTGACCGCCACGACCTCGCCGGACAGTGGCGAGATCACGGCCGACACCGCCTTGACCGATTCGACCTCGCCGTAGGCTGCCTCGTGCTCGATCTGGGCGCCCTTCGCGGGCGGCTCGTAGTGCACGAGCTCGCCGAGTGAGTCCTGCGCGAACCAGGTGATCCCGAGGACCGCCTCGTCGCCCTCGACCCGGGCCCAGTCGTGCTCGCGGTGGTACTTCAGGTCGTCGGGGTAGGTCTCCTCGGCGGCCACTAGGCGGGCTCCTCTCGTTTGTAGATCGGCTTGGAGACGACCCGCGCCCGGCGTGGCCGGCCGCGGACGTCGATCGTCAGCGCGCTGCCGCGCGCGGCGTGCTCGGCGACGACGTACCCGAGCCCGATGCCGACGTCCAGCATCGGCGAGAGCGAGCCCGAGGTGACCTCACCGCCCTCGGCGATCGCCATCCCCTGCCTCGGGATCGCCTGCTCCTCCATCACGAACGGCAAGAGCTTCCGCGCCGGCCCCTCGGCTTTCGTCCGGCGCAGCTCCTCGACGCCGGTGAACTCCTTGTCGAGAGCGCACGCGAAGCCGAGCCCGGCCGAGATCGCGTCGGTCTCGGGCGTGATGTCGTTGCCGTGCAGCGGGTAGCACACCTCGAGCCGCAGCGTGTCGCGAGCGCCGAGGCCGCAGGGCCGGGCGCCCCGCGCGAGCACGCGGTCCCAGAGGGCTGCGGCGTCCTCGGCCATCGTCATCAGCTCGCACCCCTCCTCCCCCGTGTACCCGGTGCGGTTCACCATCACCTCGACGCCGTCGATCTCGCCCATCGACCAGGTGAACGCGTCCGCCGGCGGCAGGCCGAGCCGCTCGAGCGCGCCCGGTCCCTGGACGGCGAGCAGGCCGTACTCCGAGGAGCGGTCGCTCACCTCGCTGCCCCTGATCTCCCGCTCCTTCAGCCACGCGTACGCGGGCTCGCGGTTCGAGGCGTTCACGACCAGGAGGTACCGGGTCGGCTCGAGCGCGTAGACGATCAGATCGTCGATGATCCCGCCCCGCTCGTTCGTGAGGAGCGTGTACTGCGCACGGCCCGGACCGATCCTCTCGAGGTCGTTCGAGAGCAGGCCCTGGAGCAGCTCCTTCGCTCGCGGTCCCTCCACCTCGAGCTCGCCCATGTGCGAGACGTCGAAGACGCCGCAGTCGCTCCGGACTGCGCGATGCTCCGCGATCACGCCCTCGTACTGGACGGGCATCTCCCACCCGGCGAAGGGAACGAGCCGCGCTCCGAGCGCCACGTGCCGGTCGTGCAGCGGGGTTCGGAGCAGCGTCTGCATGCCGGGCCGATCCTAGTGAACGGCACAAGCCCTCCCAGAACGGCGTCGCTCCGGCGAAGCCG